>NZ_LWEZ01001204.1:0-12985 GCF_001634945.1 Alcanivorax sp. HI0044 | reverse complement strand
GGCAGTGGGCCGGTGATCTGGTGCTGCGCGGGCAATGGCAGGGCTACCAAGTGCAAGGGGAGTGGCAGGGCGCTGTCGGCAGCCATGGGCTGGAGGGGGACCCCATTAGGCTCACGGCGCGGCAAGGGAATGATCGGCTGGCTTTCCTGATGCCGGTAAGTACCTTGCAGCAGGCCCCGTATGGTGCCGAGGCCAAGGTGACTGGCAACATGTCCGGTTACCCACTCGACGGCACCCTGGCTTTTGCCCAGTCCGACGCCGGCTGGGCCGGTACGCTCCAGGCGAGCACCACCTTGCCGCAGTTTGAGCGTGGTGGGCAGGTAACGGTCAAGGCCCCCTGGTCGTTGGTGGATGGCACGGTCAGCGTGGCGGCAGGGAGCCAGGCGTCAATTTCCGAGGGGCTTATCGGGCAGGCCCTGATCCGGCCGGTATCGCTGCGTGCAACGGGTCCGTTGCAGATCAATGGACAGGGCATTACCGGCACTGTGGCCATTCATGGCGGTGGTTTGCTGGCCGCCCGCTGGCGCCTGCCGCCGATTTCGGGGACGGCGACGATGAAAGGTGAACAGGTTCAGGGTCGGTTAACCGTCAGCGAGTGGCAAAGCGAATTGCGGGCCAGTGGTGCGCTTGAGAAAAACGGTGGGGCGAGTGGCACTCTGACCATGCGCAGCGCGTTGGTGCCTGCCATGGGGGTGGGCCTGGATGCCACTCCACGGCAAGGTCAGCTGGAAGGCAAAGGCCGCTGGCAATGGCGGCAGACGCTTAAAGCCTCAGGCGATATCACGCTTACCGGTGCGGACCTGGACTGGGGCAGCGTGACGGCCCGTGGCGCTGCCGGGGTGATCCATGGTGAATACGATAACGGCGACGTGCAGCTCAGCAGCACCGGACCCGTGACCGTGGACACCCTGGATATCGGCACGCCGATCACTGATCTGGCGCTCACGGTGAATAGCGACCTGTCGCAATGGCAATTTACCGATGTCCGTGCCGATTTGCTGGGTGGCTACTTGCGCTCTCCGGCACTGGACTGGCCCTCCGCGCGGCCTCAACCTGTGGTGATAAGCCGCATTGATCTGGCTCAGGTCGCGGCGCTACAGAATCCTCCTCCGGTCTCGCTGTCCGGTCGAATCGGCGGTTATGTGCCGCTACAGCTGGGCGCGGATTTCCTGGCGATTGAAGAAGGGCGGCTGGCCAACGAAGAGCCGCTATCCTTGATTATTCCTGCGTCGTCCAGCGTGCAGGCAATGCCCGATTCCAATCAGGCAGTGAAGTTGGCGCTCGACAGCCTCAGCACCCTGTTGATCAGTGATTTCCAGGCGCGCATGGCCATGGATAAAGTGGGTTGGCTGGATGCGGCGATCACCATTAAAGGGATAAACCCGCAAAGAAAAAATCTGCCGGTAGTGTTTAACTACACACACCGGGAAAACGTGTTGGCGTTGATGCGCAGCTTGCGCATTGGCGATGAAATCACTGAACAACTGCGTACGGAGAATCGATGATGAAACAACTCGGGCTGGGCACGGTGTTGCTGGCCGGGTGGCTGTTGGCGGCTTGCACGCCCACGGTGGCCCTGAAAGCACCGGAAGAACCCATCACCATTAATCTGAACGTGAAGATCAATCATGAAATCCGTTTGAAAGTGGAAAAGGATATCGATCAATTATTCAGTGAAGAAAGCGACCTGTTTTAAGGAGTAGGGACAATGAAAATTGTAAAGACCATGATTGCCACCCTGACCCTGCTGCTGAGCATGGCGGCGTTTGCGCTGGATCTGGATGCGGCGAAAAGCCAGGGGCTGGTCGGTGAGCAGACTGATGGCTACCTGGGCGTTGTGAAGGCAACACCTGCCGCCGTTGAGCTTGCAGCAGAGATTAATCAGAAGCGTCGCGATGCCTATGAGCGTATTGCCAAACAAAACGGTATCACGCTTGATCAGGTGGCCAGGCTGGCCGGGCAAAAAGCCATCGACAAGACCGCGACCGGGCAATATGTGAAAACACCTGATGGTCAGTGGGTGGAAAAATAATGCTGTAAAAATATTTTTTCTACCAAAGTATTGGGATGGAAGTTCCAACTCATTATTTTGGGCTATATTTATGTAAACCATTGATAGTATAGGGGTTAAATTTAAGTAAATTAACCCCCTGATACCTGTTTAAGTGGCTGCTTGTTTTCCTTTCCGGTGTTTAAATTCCTGAAGAAATTCAGAAACAACGGGAAAGGAATCTGCCATGAAAACATTTTTGCGTATGACGGCCGCGGTGCCGCTGCTGATGAGTCCTTTTGCTTTCGCTGGAGAAAATGTTCCAGACCAATACGGCTACATTGGTGGGCACGCCAGCTACTACACTTTTTACGACAATGATGTGATTGGTAACGGTGGCGATGGCCTGGATGATGTGCCGTTTTATGGTGCTCAGCTCGGTTGGCGCTTTGCCCCCAACTGGTCCGTTCAGGGCTGGTATGAAGAAGTGGACGGTGACGCGGAGAGCAAGTACAACTCCGGTCGCCGCCTGGACATGAAAAACTATTATGTCAGTGGGCGTTACCACTTTGATGATCACGGCCTGTTGGGTTTCGAACCCTATGCCGGCATCAATGTGGGTGAGCAGCTGATTGAAAGCCTGAATAATCCCAACAGTGACGATAACGACGAGCTGATGACCGGTGTGGAGCTGGGTGTGCAGCGCGCGTTCTTCAAGCATGTGATTCTGGATCTGGGTACCCGTCAGGCTTACAGCCAGGATCGGGAATACTGGGAAGGCCAGGTTTATGCCGGCGTTAATCTGGCCTTTGGTATCAGCGATGACGACGGTGGCAGCAGTGACGATGAAGTGGTTGCTGCAACCCCCGCGGAAGTGGTGACTGGTGACAGCGATGGCGATGGTGTTAACGACGACAAGGACCGTTGCCCGAACACTGCTTCTGGTGCAGTAGTGGATGCGGACGGCTGTCAGGTCTACGAGTCCATGCAGAATCGGGAAACCTCGGTGATCTACTTCGGCTTTGATCGCGACACCATTCAGGGTCAGTTCAGCGATGAAATCAAAGGTGTGGCGGATCGCTTGAATGCCGGCGAGCAAGGGCGCATCCGTGTGGAAGGCCATGCTGACAGCACTGGCCCGGCAGACTACAACCAGGGCCTGTCCGAGCGCCGTGCCCAGTCAGTGAAGGATCGCCTGATGAAAGACTACTCGGTTGGTGCCGACAAGATCACCACGGAAGGTTTCGGTGAGAGCAAACCCGTGGCCGACAACAGCACTGCTGACGGTCGTGCCAAGAACCGTCGTGCTGACATCATTGTGGAAACTGAAGAGAAAGAAGCGCAGTTCAAATAAACGCAAGATGGTGAAACAAAAAACGGGATGCTTCGGCATCCCGTTTTTTTATGCCGCTCTGCGGCTGCAACACGCGTCACGCAACAGGCAACACGCTATGCGCCCGCCGCGCTTTTAACTTTACACTTTCAACTCAACCGCTCTGCCAATCCCGACGCCCGCCAGGTGCGTTTCTTCACGGCGCTGTCCAGCACCGCCGGTTTGCCGAATTCCAGCAGAGTGAAACGGTCCCGGGCGCGGGTGACGGCGGTATAGATCAGTTCCCGGGTGAGCAGCGGGTGGGGAGCGTCCGGCAGTACCAGCAGGGTATGCCGGAATTCCGAGCCCTGGGATTTGTGCACCGTCATGGCATAGACGGTTTCCACCCCGTCCAGGCGGCTGGGCAGTACCCATTTGATGCGCCCGTCCGGCAACTGGAAGGCCACTCTTAACAACCGTTCCGTCTTGCCGTGTTTCTCCTCAAGTAATGGCAGGGTCAGCCCCACATCGCCATTCATCAACCCCAGTTGATAATCGTTGCGGGTCATCATCACCGGGCGGCCCGGATACCATTCCCGTTCCGGGGCCAGGTCCTGTTGTTGCAGGTGGCGGGTGATGCGCTGGTTTAACTGTTCCACCCCGAATGGCCCGCTGCGCAAACCACTGAGCAGTTGCTGGTGGGTGAGTTGCTTGAGCAGTCCGGCGGCCCAGTCATCGAATGCTGGCCGTTGCGCTGGTGGTGTCGCCACCGCCTGAAACAGCGCACGTAGACCTTCCTGATAGCCGCTGCCGTTGAGCAGCAGGGTTTCCAGTTGCCGGTCATCGCTGCGCAGGGGATGGCGATGCAGGCTGTCGCCATAGTGTTGAAACGCCTTGCGCACCTGGGGCAGGTTTTCCTCGTTCACGGCCCGGGCCAGCTCGCCAATACCGGGGCTGTCCTTGGAGCGCCAGTTTGTGCGCAGCATGGCGGTCTGCTGGGCCAAGGCATTGCCCGGGGCCTGCTCGGTTTCCCGGTAGTCGCTGATGTCGGCGCCACAGGTGTCTTTGATGAAATCGATGGTGCGTTGTTGATAGCGCCCCTGGTGGGCATGGCGACACAGGTCGCCCATCACCGCGCCGGCTTCCACGCTGGCCAGCTGGTCCTTGTCGCCCAGCAGGATCAGCCGGGTGTGTGGGCTCAGGGCTTCCAGCAGGCTGGCCATCATGTCCATGTCGATCATGCTGGCTTCATCCACCACCACCAGATCCGCGTGCAGCGGATTGTCAGCGTGGTGACGGAAGTGGCGGCTGTCCGGGCGGGTACCGAGCAGGCGGTGCAGGGTGGTCACGTCTGTGGGAATGGCGTCGCGTACCGCGACGTCCACGTCCAGTTGTTGCACCTGTTCGCCGATGGACTCGGTGAGCCGCGCCGCCGCCTTGCCGGTGGGGGCGGCGAGACGGATACGCAGACGCTGGTTGTCCGCCATGGCCAGGCTTTGCAGCAGCCCCAGCAGGCGCACCACGGTGGTGGTTTTGCCGGTACCGGGGCCGCCGGTGATGATGCCGATACCGCTGCGGCTGGCCAGGGCGCAGGCCACTTGTTGCCAGTCGGTTTGGTCGCCGGCGTTCGGGAATAACCGGGCCAGGGCGTCGCGCAGACGCTCGGCAGGCAAGGGGCTGACGGTGGCCAGTCGCTGGCCAATGGCCTCAGCCACCGCCACTTCCCGGTCCCAGTTGCGGCGCAGATAAAGGCGGCTGCCATCCAGCACCAGCGGCGTGCTGCCATTCTGACTGACCAGTGGACTCTGTTGCAGATCACGCAGCCAGTCGTCCGGCTTGCCGGGCAGCAGGGTCACCAGTTCCGGCGGTGGGCTGGTGCCCCACAGCTGGGTGGCCAGCTCCCGGTTTTTCAGATCCAGACACAGATGGCCGCTGGCCTGTTGATTGCTGGTGAAGGCGGCGAGCAGCAGCACTTCGTAGCTGGCCTGCGGACATTGCTGGTTGAGGAAGCGGGCAATGGCCACGTCCAGGTCGCGCAGCAGGTTGTTGTCGCGCAGCAGGAGAAGAGCGTCTTCCCAGGTGAGGGCGGAGAACAGGTCAGTTTGCATGGGTAGCCCCCAACCGAGTTGAAAGTTGAAAGTTGAAAGTTGAAACGCGGGAAAGACCTGAGCCAGCCGAGCAGGTTCTTCGCCGCGATTTGTGTGTTGTGGTGCGCGGGCACGGCATTTCAGTGACGCAAGAGCGTGTTCGCGCTTTTGAACTTTCAACTTTCAACTTTTAACTCTCCCTTCCTTCAAACATCTCATCCAGCGTTTCAATCAACCCGGTCGCCGGCCGATCAAACACGGTGCCTGCCGCCGGCCCTTGCAAGCCGCGCAGGAACACATAGACGGCGCCGCCAAGGTGCTGGTCGGGATCATAATCCGCCAGGCGGCTTTTCAGCAGGCGGTGCAGGGCCAGCAGGTAAAGGACGTATTGCACTTCATAGCGTTTTTCCAGCACCGCGTGGGTCATGGCGTCCAGGGTGTAGGCGCTGTCATCCACGCCGAGCCAGTTGGATTTGTAGTCGAGCACGTAGTACTTGCCGTCGTGTTCGAACACCAGATCGATAAAGCCCTTGAGCATGCCGTTCAGGGTATCGGCTTCCAGTCGTGGGCGCGGGTGTGTGGGGTGGATGTGCTGGCGGATCAGGGTGTCCATCTCGGCCACTTTCACCTGGTGGGCGGGGAACACAAATTCCAGTTCCGGCACATAGGTGTGCAGGGTGTTGAGGGCGATCTTGTCGCTCTCAAGCGGCAGGGCGGTGGTCACCGCCTGCTTCCACCAGTGGCGAATCACGCCCGCAAAATCCTGCCAGCCCCGGGCCTGCAGTTTTTCTTCCACGCTGGTTTCAAACTCGGCCGGGGCGGCCAGGGTCTCTGTGAACCGCTGGTTGGCTGCATGCTCGAGCACATCGTGGAGCAGGGTGCCCGGTGCGGCGCCACGGGGGAAGGCGTGGATGCTGTCTGGCAGGGGCTCGGCATCATCGACAACGGTGTCATCCTGCTGCTCGGCCAGTTGATCGCCGCGCGGATCCGCCGGGGCCAGGGTTTCCTGTACCTGTTTGAGCGCACTGTAGCTGGCAATCCACCAGGGTTGCCGTTGACGCGCCACAGGAATCAGCGGCGTGCGCAGGGTCCGCGATTCGGCTTTGGGTTGATAGCATTCCGGGTTGCTGTCCGGCGCGTTGATAATGGTGACCGCATCATGGGCTACCGGTGCCAGCGCGGTACGCAGGCCGTCGTTGGCCACACCGTTGCCGAACAGCAAGCGGCCGATGGCGCTTTTCTCCAGCTGGTTCTGCTTGCCGCGGCCCTTGATATAGGGCGCGATTCCCAGGGTGCAGGTATGGCAGGCGCGGGTCAGAGCCACGTAGAGCAGGCGCATGTCTTCGGCGAGCCGTTCATGGTCTGCCTTGTTTTCCACCGTGTCGTCCGGTTCCAGCGACACATTGAGATGATCGTTTTCGTGGTAGCGCAGCGGCGGCTTGTTCTTGTCCGCCGGGCGGAAGCTGCAGATAAAGGGCAGGTACACCAGCGGGTATTCCAGGCCCTTGGATTTGTGGATGGTGATCACTTTGACCCGGTCGTCGTCGCTTTCCAGACGCAGGATACTTTCCTTGCTGCTGCTACGACCTTCCTCAACGGTATCTTCCAGATAACGGATCAATGACTGTTCGCCATCCAGCTGGGTGGCGGCCTGCTGCAACAGTTCGGCCAGATGCAGCAGGTTGGTCAGGGCCCGTTCGCCGTCCAGGCTCTGGCTGAGCCGGGCGGGCACATGAAAATCCATCAGCAGGTTGCGCAGCATGGGCAGCACGCCCTGGCTCTGCCATTGCTGGCGATAACCGTGAAACTGCTCCACGGTTTCTTCCCAGCGCACTTCATCCTGATTGAGGGCATCCAGTTCCGCGTAGGCCAGGTCCAGAACCGCGCAGGCCAGGGCGCTGCGCACCCGGGTGTCGGATTCCGGGGTGGCGCAGGCGTGCAGGATCAGCAGCAGGTCATGGGCTTCCGGCTGGGCAAACACGGAATCCTGATCGGACAGATAAACGCTGCGTACCTGCCGTTCCATCAGCGCATCGCGGATGGCTTTGGCTTCGGTGCGGTCGCGAACCAGGATGGCAATGTCGTTGGGATGCAGGGGCCGGAAGCTGCCGGCTTTCCGGAAGCCGGTGACGCCTTTTACGGCACCGTTAAGCAGATGGGCAATTTCGCTGGCGCAGCGTGCCGCCTGCTCCTCCCGGTATTGGCCGGCGCTGACCGGTTTTTCCTGCTCGTCCACCCACAGGGTAATGCCGGATTTTTCGTTGTTGTCGACCAGCAGAACGTCCTTGCGACCGTTGGCGTTTACCGCGTCAAAGGGAATGGCGTTGTCCATCATGAACACATCGCCAAAGGTAGTCTGGCTGTAGGTGAACAGATGGTTCACGGCGCTGACCATGGCTTCGGCGCTGCGGAAGTTTTTGTCCAGGGTGTAGTGGTTGCCTTCTGTGGCCCGGCGGGCTTTCAGATAGGTAAAGACGTCGGCACCCCGGAAGGCGTAGATGGCCTGCTTGGGATCGCCGATCATGAACCAGCCGGTGCCTTCTTGCCCTTCATAGAGCGCGGAAAAAATGCCGTACTGGGTGGGGTCGGTGTCCTGGAATTCGTCGATCAACGCCACCGGAAACTGGTCGCGAATGACCTGGGCCAGGCGTTCGCCGTTGCTGCCTTTCAAGGCATCGTGCAGGCGGCTGAGCATGTCGTCGAAGCCCATGGTGGCGGTCTGGCGGCGGACCTGATCCACGCGCCGGTCGATCCAGGCGGCGGCATGGGCGAGCAGGTCGGTGCGGGGCAACTGTGTATTTGCCCGCCCTTCCATGACCGCGTCCAGCTGCTGGCAGAAGGCAAAGTCCGGCCGATGCGCCTGGCCGGCCTTGGTGAGTTTCATGCCTTCATGGGAAAACTTTGCCAGGGTGTCGTAGGCCTTGTCGTTAAGCCGTTCGCCATTGGCGTAGCGCTGCAGGGTTTGCAGCATGCCGGGCAGGCTGGTGGTGCGGTAGCTGTTGCCGTTGAGCCATTTGTTATCGCGGGCGGCGCGCACCCATTCGAGAAAGGCCGGCAGTTCGGCGGCCAGTTGCCGGCGGGCGTGTTGATCCTTGTCCGCCTGGGGGTCGGTTTGCGTGAGCCAGTGTTTGACGCTTTGCGGTAACTCTTCCGGGTCAGCTTCTTTCAGGCCGAGCAGGGGACGGCAGGCGTCCAGCAGGGCATCCGGGTTGCCCAGGTTGTCGCTTTGCAGGGCATTGGCGGCGCTCACCGGGAAATCGGCAATCACCGAGCGCCAGTAATCCCGCGCTGCCATCTGCTGTTCGTCGCTGGCGTCTTCCTGCAATTCCAGGCTGAACAGGCTGCCGGAATCGAAGGCATGCTGTTTGAGCATGCGATTACAGAAGCCGTGGATGGTGTAGATGGCGGCTTCGTCCATCCACTGGGCGGCGGCATCCAGACGCTGGGCGCAACGGGCCCGGTCGTCCGGGTCGCTATAGTCATTGAGCAATTCAGCCAGCACCGGGTCGTCGGCTTCTGCATTGGCATCGGCAAAGATACGCGCGGCATCGGCCAGGCGGTCGCGGATCCGTTCACGCAGTTCTTCCGTGGCCGCTTCGGTGAAAGTCACCACCAGAATCTCCGGCGGCAACAGCGGGCGCGAGAAGGCATTGTCGTCGCCATGACCGAGAACCAGGCGCAAGTAGAGGGCGGCCAGGGTAAAGGTCTTGCCGGTGCCAGCACTGGCCTCGATCAGCCGGGTGCCGTGCAGTGGGAAGGTAATCGGGAGCGGACGTTCAGTGCTCATACGTCGTCTCCTGGCTCTTGCCACTGTGCATGTTGATAGAGCGGGGCATAGAGTTGTTCGGTCCAGTAGGCGAAGGCGCTGTGGTCGCCATGGCGGACAGCCAACATTGTGTCGAAGTCGGCCCAGGCCCGGGCAATGGCCGGTTCCTTGTCCTGTTCGCCAGTGTGCATGAAGCCGGATTCGAATACCTTGCGGGCCTCGTTGTCGCCGTTGTCTTTTTCTTCCCCTTTCAGCCAGGCAAAGGCGGTGGCGCAGGCGATGGGCAGGGGTTCGCACAGGGCTTGCTGCCAGGCATGGCCCAGTTGGTCCAGGCAGTGCTGCGCGTCGCTGCGGTTCAGGGGTGGCAGGGTGATGCGGCCATCCTGGCCCTGTATGTGGGTGGTCAGCGGATGCCCGGCGGCGCAGGCGGCCAGGTGCAGGATCCAGTCCCGGGTGAGTTTGTCGAAGCGCTCTTTCAGCTTGCCGGTGTGCAGTACCAGCCGTTGTGCATTGGCGGCGGAGCCGCGCAAATCCGTGAGCCAGTCTTCGATCTGCAGAGGGCCGGCGCTGAGGCGAATTTCCTGTTGCGGTTGCGGTGCGCCGCACTCGGCCAGCAGGGCAAAGTACTGTTCCAGTGGCTGCGCCAGAGGCATCAGCAGGCTGTCGCGGCTGCCTTCATCGAAGGGTGCCAGGGGCAGGTCGCCGCTGCCGGCCAGACGACCCATGGCCTCGGTCATGGCCTCGCCAGCATGTTCCGGGCCAGCGCGCAGGGCGTCGCTGAGCAACTGGTCCTGAAGCTGGAAACGTTGCAGGCCATCGAAGGAAAAGGGTTCGCTGTCGTCCAGTACCTGGCGTTGCTGTTTCAGGTGGGCCTTCAGCCGTTGCTCGAAAAAGTGCGCCACCGGTTGTTTGAGAAAACGGCCCAGGGCGGCGCAGGTAATCGGCTCGTCGGTGTCCAGTGGCGGCAGCGGTTGGTCGTTGCTGACAGTGGGTGCCTGGCCATCGTGGAGGGCGCGCCATTCGTTGGCGTAAGTATGTAGCGAATCGTTGGCGGCATCCTGGTCGCTGTTAAAGAAATAGCGGGCGCTGAACGGTTGCAGCGGGTGGGCCACGGTGAGCGCATCCACCGGTTCGCCCTGGTCGGTGTGCCAGCGCTGGTTGATGTGGTCGCGCAGTTGCGCCACCAGCACCGAGGGCGGCCGTTCGCTGTTGTCGCGCACGTTGCGGCCGGTCCAGCTGATGTAGAGGCTGTCGCGGGCGCTGAGCAGGGCTTCCAGAAACAGGTAGCGGTCGTCATCCCGGCGGGATCGGTCGCCGGGTCGGTAGTTGCCCCATTGCCGCATCAGATCGAAATCCATGGGCTGCTGCTGACGGGGGTATTCGCCGTCCTTCATGCCGAGCAGGCAGACATGGCGGAAGGGAATGGCGCGCATGGGCATCAGGGTGCAGACGTTGATGCGCCCGGCCATGAATCGTTGCGACAGGCTTTCTGCATTCAGGGCATCGAGCAGGGGGCGGCGGGCCACGGTGAGTGGCAGGGAGCTGTCGAAATCGGCTTCGGCGCAGGCGGCCAGCCAATCGTTGAGGGCGTCGCGCAGGCCCGCATCCAGGGCCTGGTCGGTTTCGTCCACGGGGGCGAACAGGTCGTCCAGCAGTTGGGTAAAGCGTTGTTGCCACTCCCGGGCGCTGGCGTCTTGACGGGACTGTTGCCAGTGGTGTTCCAGGGTATCGAGCAGCCGCGACAGTCGCCCGGCCAGTTCCGCGCCCAGGCCGGCCACTTCGTCCAGGGGCTCGATGCCCATCCAGGCCGGGCCGTCGCCGAGCAGGTAGCCGGCCAGCATCCGTTTCAGGCCGAAGGCCCAGCTGTTCTGTTCGAAGCCGGGCACGTCCAGGGTCTTGCGTTGCTGGCTGTTCAGGCCCCAGCGAATGCGCGCCTGGTCGATCCAGCGGGCCAGTTGCGGTAGGTCGCCTTCGTCGATGCCGAAACGTTCGCGCACGGCGGGCACATCCAGCAGGTCGAGAATGTCGGTGGCAGTGAAGCGCCACTGGGGCAGGTGCAGCAGGGATTCCACTGCCTGGGCCAGGGGAGAGGCGGCACCGGCACTGCGGTCGCTGAGGGTGTAGGGCAGATAGCGGGGATCGTCCCGGTCCAGTCGGCCGAACACCGCATCAATGTGCGGTGCATAGGCCTCGATGTCCGGCACCATCACGATCACGTCCCGGGGCTGCAGGCTCGGGTCGTTGCTGAACCGGTCCAGTAATTCATCCTGCAGGACTTCCACTTCTCGCTGGGGGCTGTGGCCGATGCGGAAACTGAGCGAGCCATCGATCGCCAGAGAGGGGCGCTGGTCCGGCGCCGGCAAGGGTTCCAGATCGAGAATGTCCTGCTGCAACTGTGGCAACAGGGTGTGCGGTTCGTGGTGTTCAAACAGATCGATCTGATTCTGGAAGGCGCTGCGATAACTGTCTGGATCGTCGTGATCGTAGAGCAGGCCGATAAAGTCCCGGCCCTGTTTGCCCCAGGCGGCCAGCAGGGGGTTAACGCGGTTTTCCGGCAGGGCGGTCAGGTGGCGTTTGCGGTTATCCAGCTGGCGTCGCAGCAGTTGTTTGTCTTCGACGATATCTGCCCAGTAATGCTGACAGGGGTTCTGTACCAGCATCAGGATCTGGCAATGCTGGCTGAGCGCGGCCAACGCTTCCAGAGCCTGCTGGGGCAGGGCGCTGATACCGAAGATGATCAGGCGTCGCGGCAGGCCGGGCGGTGGCATGCCCTGTTGCTGGTGTTGAGTCAGTGCGGCGATGAAATCCCGGTGGATGGCGCTGCGGCTGAGGCGCTGTTTGATGTCATCCATGTCCGCCAGCAGGGCGCGCCACAGGTGTGCCTGCCACAGCTGGCTGGTGGGAAACTCATCAAAAGCGTCGCGATCCTGGGCCTTGCGCAGACGGTCGTTGCGGTTTTCCCAGTCCGCCAGCCAGTCCGCCCGATAGACCTGATAGGCATCGAACAGATCTGCCAGTCGCTCGGCCAGCTGATGGCGTTTGCGGCCATCCACATCGTCGGCGAGAAAATGCCGCAATGGGCCGAAGTGGTCGTTATTCAGCAAGGTAGGCAGCAGACGGTAGAGCCGCCATAGCAAGCGGGATTTATCGAAGGGGGAGGTGCGCGGCACCTGGCTTTCGCCGAGCACGGTGCGATAGGCGCTCCATAAAAAACGGGCGGGCATCTGGAACTGGAAGCCGGCGCTGATGCCCAGGGCATCCGCCAGTTGCAGTTTCAGCCACTGGGCCATGCCATTGGATTGCACCAGGAAGGTTTCCGTTTCCAGCGGTGACAGCGGCTCACGCTGCAGCCAGTCGGCCACCAGCTCGGTGAGGGTTTCCAGACGGTTGCCGTGCAGCACCATCAGCCCGTTTTGCATGGACATTCCTTGCGCGAAATTGCGTTTGTGCGAAAAGGTCTAGCCTAAGGGAGAAGCGCTTGCCGTGCTACAACAGGTCGCCATATCTGGTGCTACAGGAGGGGGGGGCCAAATGCTGTTGTGGGGAAATAATTGGGTGGCAGGGGCGAGTAACGAGTTTCGAGTCTCGAAAAGCAAAAACCATTCTTCGGTTGAAGGTTTTGACTTTCGCAACTCGCTCCTCGTCACCCGCTACTGAATCGCTACAGCACGCTCATCCACCAGTTTAGTCGTTCACGCTTTTGCGGTTGCAGTGTTTCCTGTCTTTCTTGCGCTGACGGAGTATCGGCTTCACTGGCCTGGCTGGGCTTGATGCCAAAAGTGGGATAGAGCGACGCTACCAGCAGCACCGCCATGGCCGGTGCTGCTGGC
>NZ_LWEZ01001203.1:0-920 GCF_001634945.1 Alcanivorax sp. HI0044 | reverse complement strand
CGTTCAGCGATCACTATCTGGAAGTGGACTACAATCTCTCTGAAACCCTGTTCATCTGTACGTCCAATTCCATGAATATTCCGGCCCCGTTGCTGGACCGCATGGAAGTGATTCGTCTTCCCGGTTATACCGAGGAAGAGAAGGTCAATATTGCGCTGCAGTACCTGATCCCCAAGCAAATCAAAAACAACGGCCTGAAAAAAGATGAGCTGTTATTTGATGAAGCCGTGTTACGGTACATCGTTCGCCATTACAGCCGGGAGGCTGGCGTGCGTGGGCTGGAGCGTGAAATCAGCAAGATTTGCCGCAAGGTGGTGAAAGAACATTTGCTCACCGATGAAACGGAAACGGTCACCATGAGTGAAGAGCTGGTTGAGCATTATCTCGGTGTGCGCAAGTTCAGCTTTGGTCGTGCTGAAGAACAGGATCAGATCGGTCAGGTAACCGGCCTTGCATGGACGTCTGTGGGCGGTGAGCTGCTCACCATTGAAAGTGTTTCCACGCCAGGCAAGGGGCGGGTGATTTCTACCGGCTCACTGGGTGATGTAATGCAGGAATCTATCCAGGCTGCGTGGACGGTAGTGAAAAGCCGTGCAGGCACCCTGGGCATTCGCCGCCGGGCACTGGATCGCAACGACCTGCACATGCATGTGCCGGAAGGGGCAACGCCAAAAGATGGCCCCAGTGCAGGTATCGGAATGTGTACGGCCATGGTGTCGGTGTTGACCGGTATTCCGGTGCGTGCGGATGTGGCCATGACCGGTGAAATTACCCTGCGTGGGCAGGTGCTGCCGATTGGTGGCCTCAAGGAAAAGTTGTTGGCTGCCCATCGCGGCGGAATCAAGACTGTATTGATTCCGGAAGAAAATGAGAGGGACCTCAAGGAGATCCCCGACAATATCAAGGCGTCCTTGGACATT
>NZ_LWEZ01001202.1:0-898 GCF_001634945.1 Alcanivorax sp. HI0044 | reverse complement strand
TCCAGAGCCCGCTGAGCGATGTCTTCGGTAATGCGGCCATCGCCTTTCACTTCGGCGTAATCACGCACTCGACGCAACAGGCGATTGGCAATACGGGGGGTTCCCCGGGCCCGGCGTGCCACTTCCATGGCTCCCGCCTTTTCAATGGGGATGGCCAGGATGTCGCAGGCGCGGCTGACAATGTCGGACAGGTCATCCACGGAATAGAATTCGAGGCGTTGCACAATGCCGAAGCGATCGCGCAATGGAGCGGTGAGCAAACCGGCGCGGGTGGTCGCCCCCACCAGGGTAAACGGCGGCAGGTCCAGCTTGATCGAGCGAGCGGCCGGGCCTTCACCGATCATGATATCCAGCTGATAGTCTTCCATGGCCGGGTAGAGAATTTCCTCTACCACCGGAGAGAGGCGGTGGATTTCATCCACAAACAGCACGTCGCCCTCTTCCAGATTGGTCAGGATAGCCGCCAGATCTCCGGCTTTTTCCAACACCGGACCGGATGTGGACTTGAGTTCGCAGCCCATTTCACGGGCAATAATGTGCGCAAGGGTCGTCTTGCCGAGACCCGGCGGGCCAAATATAAGGGTATGGTCGAGCGCTTCATCGCGGCCGCGCGCGGCATCAANAAAGATTTCCAGGCGCTCGCTGACTTTCGCCTGCCCGTGATAATCCGCCAGGCTGGCCGGGCGAATGGCCCTGTCCTGTTGCTCTTCGTGGCTGCCAACCGCAGCCGCGGTAATGACTCGTTCGTTATCCATGCCTGCGGCGGGCTTGCCTCTACATCGTTGAATGTGGCTAGCGTAGCGCACCCTGATACCGAACTGCTATTACTGTTATCACAAAGTGAAAGGCGATATCAGGGTGCAGCGCTAGCGGGCCAGGCTTTTGAGCGCCTTGCGGA
>NZ_LWEZ01001201.1:0-5109 GCF_001634945.1 Alcanivorax sp. HI0044 | reverse complement strand
AAAACAAGGGGTTGGGTATTTTAAAATGATAGTTTTCATGATCATAAGAGCTTGATTGTGCATGGCGTTGGCCAGCATTGGCTTGTCGGTAATAGATATATAGGGTTTTCCATCCAGCCCACTTGTTGAAGGCTGGGATACCCAATCAGGATTATTAGCTGTCCGGCTCCCTAAAGCCGGGCAGCGCTATTTATCCACCTTGGTGCCGGTCGAAAGTTACACACAGGCATCTCCTATGAGCAAACAATTCTCATAGGAGAAATTAATGATTAACCGGCACCCTCTTAACACCAATCTTTCCCTACACCACACAGGCTCCTGGCATGGCTATGAGGTCCAGCTTCAGCATGGACCTTTAGTGCATGAATACCTGTACCGCTTCAAAGAGACCCTGGATTGGTCATTGTCTGAACACCCTCGAACGTTGGCTGTGAGACTCGATCTGCGTCTGCCTGAGCGTCATCCCTTTCAGCTGGAGTTTGTGATGGGTCGATTTATCAGCTCGTTGCGAGAACAAATAAAAGCTGACGTTAATCGTAGACGTAGCGAAGGTAAGCGGGTCCATGACACCGCTGTCCGGTATATCTGGGTACGAGAGCAGGACAGCAGCGATCAACCTCATTTCCACGTCTGCCTGTTCTTTAACAAGGATACTTACCGGCAGCTAGGGAGCCTGCCTTCTGCGAAGGGGGAAGGGGCTGCAATGCCTGATCCGGACGTGCCGCGAGACTCGCTGGCGGACAGGCCAGCGAAGAACCTTGCCGAGCGCATTGTGAAGGCGTGGTCACGAGCCGTCGGGTTGGGGCCAGATGAGGGCAGTGGATTGGTTCACTTCCCCTACAGCTGCGTATACCGAGTCAATGTGGGTTCAGCTGGTGGGGAAGCTGAGGTGGCGGGTTTGTTTAGCCGCATCAGCTACTTGGCGAAAGCCAAGACCAAGCAATATGGGATGGGGATCAGACACTTCGGTACCAGCCGGAGATAGGAGTGAGTAAAAAAATACAGGCGAGCGCTATCTCATGAGTTGAAGGAGAGTCTCATGAAGATCATGCGTTTGAAGGAAGTCATGGACACCACCGGGTTGGGCCGTTCGTACATCTACAAGTTGGCCAGTGAGGGTGCCTTCCCCAAGCCGGTGCAGTTGGGCGGGCGAGCCTCTGGGTGGGTGTCTGACGAGGTGGAATCGTGGATATTGGAGAGAATTGAAGAGCGGGATCGTGAGGTGGGTGATTAGAAGGTAAGCAGCGGCCCTTGCTGGAGCCGCTGTATTGGGGTGGGGTGGTTAACCGCCAAAGCTGTAGGTGCCGGCCCCTTGATCTGTTTCGATCTCAGCCTCCAGGACGTCGCAGTCATTGTTGACTTGAATCCTGGCTGTTTCTCCAAAGCTGATGGTCTTGGGAAGTTGGCTTTTCCCGCTGTATTTGAGGATGCGGCATTTACCTCTGTTGACGGTGATTTCTTGGATCTTAACCTCTTCCACGAGGCTGCGAATGGTTACGAACTGAGGGTCCATACCCGGACCGAATCCGGTGTACCTGGTTGCTGTGCCAACTTCGATGACTTCAGAGAGGTCTGAGCACCCGGAAAGGGAGATGGCCATCAAGGCCGCAGCGAAAGTCATTTTTCTCATGATTAACTCCATGTTGTGAATGATGGGATGAATTGAAGGGGAGGGTCGATAAATGGGAGTTGGTGCGAGTTAGCCATTTCTGCATGTGGCAATGGCATCACTGACCAAGGGCTGAACTGCTGATTGCGCCTCGCCCGACGAGATGTCATCCGGTGGTACCCCTACGGTGACGGAGTAGCTAGCCAAGACATTCGTGTATACACAGTCGCAGAAATCTGGGTTTTCCAGATCGTCCAGCGTGATCTGGTCAACACACAGGGCGTTAATGCTTTCCTCGAAGGTGCTGTTGGGCTCCTCTGCGCATCCAGCCAGCAAGATGGACGCGGCAGGCAGCAATAAAGATAGAGTCTTCATTGTGGTGGCTCTTCTGATATTGATAGGAGGCGGCCTGTCGATGTGTGACAGGCCTTCATGGGGTTGGCGCGATATCGCTGGTATAGGCTCGGTGGTTAAACCGTGAGCATCAGCGCGAAGCAAACCAACCAGACGATGAAGTAGGCCAGGTTGTGCTTCAGGGCCTGGGCTCTTTGATACAGGTAAACGGGGATCAGCCAGGTGATTCCTTTGAACTTGCTGGTGTCGATACCGGATTGCTCCAGACGCTTTTCATCCCAGAATGACAAGGCGATGTTGAGAGCCAGAGTGATGTACCAGAACTCGGCATTCGAGAGGGCTTGTTCTATCCGGTATTCATTTCCGTCGTAAGCTACACCTGCGACGATGGATTCGAGGATCAAGCCAATCAGTGGCGCAAAGGCCAGAATCCACACGATGGTATTGTTCACGTGCTCCCCACTGAGAGGGGGAGGCGTGGTCTTATCCAGGTGTGCCGCTAGCTCGGTCTTTTCCAGTTTCGTCCACTCGGACAGCCCGTTGCGCCAGACAATGGCGCCATGGGTGATTTCCCCGCTCGTGATCAAGCCGATCATTTCCTGTTCAGAAAACCCGCCTTTGCGTTGGCCAGCACTTTCGTAGAACCACGGTTTCTGTGTTTCTGTTGCTTCCATGTTGGACCTCATTTCATTTTTCTTGGTGATTTTGGGAGGCATAAGGGGGCAGCTAACCGTCCTGGCTAGCCGACTGTGACAGACCACGTTCCCCCAACGTGATTTAGGCCCGAACGAGGTTCGGGCTCCCGGCACGGCAAAAGTATTGCAGTGCGACACTTTGCGAGTCAAGTTAGGCGATACGACACAGGTATGGCTCTGCCGTAGCGTTGCTTCATCTGATTTGGTGGAGTGGGCGTGATGAGTTTTCCCAAGCGCCTGAAAGCGGCCCGGTTGGCATTGGGGCTGACTCAGGAACAGTTGGGCTTTGAGTTGGATGTCACCAAATCCACGGTTTCCGCTTGGGAGAATGGTCGTGACGCTCCAGGCTTTCGTCTGCTTCCTGCCCTGAAACAGGTGCTAGGTGTTTCGCTTGATTACCTGATTTGTGGTGATGAAGCGGGTGGGATCGCCGATCCTGCGGGTGCCTACGGCGCGGAAGTCCGCAGTGAAGCTGAAGCGCATCTGCTCAAGCGTTACCGCAAACTTTCTCGCAGCCGCCAGGAAGGCCTGAAGGCCCTTCTGGATTAACCGGCAGACTGCTTGCCTGCCAGCTTATTGCTGAGTCCAGAAGTCGATTGGGCAAGGGAGTCCTTGGTTTGAGTGGCTCTCTCGCCAGAAAACTCCTCCATCACCTGTAACCCCTCATCTTCCCCATACTCGAACCAGGCATTCATCAGCCCGGCCTGAGCAACCTTGTCCAGCTCCGTCTGGTGAATCCCCAGATTCTCTCGCCCCTTCGCTTCCTCCCTGGCGTGGGTGACGGCTTCTTTCAGGGTCTGATCTGCCCGCAGGGTCAGATCCACGTAGTAGATCGGTGCCCGGTGACTCTGGGTAGTGCTCTTGCCGCGCAGCTTCAGTTCCAGCGGCAGGGTGGCCAGGTTGCCGCTACTGATGGCGTGGAAGTAGCGCAGTCGTGCTGCCAGCGTGCGGATGCTGTTATAGCCGGTGGTGCGGAACACAAAACAGCCCAGTTCATCGTCATTCCCGATGCGGACATAAAGACGGCCATAGGGCTTGCACAGCCCATGGCTGCCGTAGTCGCACAGATCTGGGGAGGGGCAGTCTAGTGACGACAGGCCATTCTCGGTATGGCGTCGGCATGCCTCCCCGTTGCCTGCACACAGCGGCCTGCCGCTCTTGCGGTCGAAGAAGGTGTATTCCGCCCGTAGATTCAGGTCCGGATCGTTGAAGGGCAGGGTGATTGGGATGCTACGGAGTTTATTGCCCTTGGTGTCCTGGCGCAGGGCCTCATCCAGCGGGTGGGGCAGCCAGCCTTCCTTGGTCTGGATCTGGGTGGTGATGGTGAACTGATCGTCTTTCTCGGGCAGACGCTTGCCGTTCTTCTCCACCATGCGACCGATGCTGATGCGACCGATCACGGGTGGGGTGATCGCGAGTCCTTTGATCATGGGATTCTCCTGATGGCAACTGGCATAGACGCAGCCGGGCCAAGCCCGGCTGTTATGCTGTGAGTCGTAGAGGTTTAAGCATTGGGGCGAACCAGGAAGCGACGGCTCCCGGCCTTGTGCTTGGGGTACTGTTTGAGCAGGTCAGGCTGATCCTGCAGCAGGGCTTTCGTGTCCAGGCTGGTGGAGTCCTTGCTGCGCTTCCAGGTCACGGAGCCCTCGGTGAAGGTGGCCTTGCTGGCCAGCCCCATGGTCTGCTGGATGCGTTGCTTGAGGGTGGACTCTCGCTCGTTCAACCGGCCCAGGGTGTCCCGCAGATCCAGCAGCTCATTGAAGTCGCCCTCCATGGCTGGGTTATCCGTGAGGTCCAAGGTTTGCCCTTTGTCCTGGGGGTAGAGGGCTTGCAGGGCGTTCCCGGCAGAGTCGGAGCCATCCGGGTCCGGCGGGGTGTCCGCTTCCACCAGCTGCCAGAACTCCCGCTCAAGCTCGTACAGGTGAGCAATCAGCGCTTCGTCCCGCTCGATGCGGTGAATCTGCAACTCTTGACCACAGATCAGCACGGCCACATCGGCAGCCTGCTTGCCGGTGACGGCCAGCTGATGCTGCACTTGGCACTGGATGTACTCGGGAACCCCGTCCGCCCACAGCTGGGCGCCGTACTGTCCGGTGGTCTTGCACTCGAGGATCTGCACATCGTCATTACCGACGACAGCGTAATCCAGGTTGGCGAGCATCCAGGGCTTGTCGTCATCCGGGTGCTGCAGCACGGCATTCACGCGCCGTACTTTGTTGCCAGTGATCTTGGCGTAAGCCTCGGCTACCTTTGGCTCCAGCAGGGTGCCCCAGTACAGGGGGGATTTAATGTCATTGGGATCAGGGGCGGGTAACAGACCATCCCGTCCGGTCTTGATCATCCACAGCTCCAGCGGTGACTGGTACGGGCTGATGCCGACGGCGGCAGCCGCATCACTGGCGCCAATGCCCTGCTTGCGGATCTTCAGCCAGTCCTCCCGGCTCATCTGCT
>NZ_LWEZ01001200.1:0-7532 GCF_001634945.1 Alcanivorax sp. HI0044 | reverse complement strand
CGGATCGCGCTCGGGGAACTCACCGTACTCACCGGCCCCGTACTCGTACAGGTAATCACCAAGGTGCAAGACAAAATCCAGATCCGCATGATTGGCCACGGCCCGGTAGACGGAGAAAAATCCGTAGGGATAGTTGGAGCAGGAAACCACCGCAAAGCGGGCCCGGTCGATAAAGGTTTCCGATGCGGGGAAGGTGCGTGTCCGGCCCACCGGCGAGCGCTGGTCACCCACCGAAAACTGATAGTAATACCAGCTGTCCGGTTGCAGACCGGTGGCATCCAGTTTCACGCAGTAGTCGCTGGACGCACTGGCGGTGGCGGTATAGCTGGCCACAGTCTGCTGCATGGCCAGGTCGCGGGCCACCGTAACAGTGACGGCCACATCCTCACCGCTATCCCGATCCACAGTGACGCGGGTCCAGAGAATGACCCGGTCAGACAGTGGATCCCCGGATGCCACACCGTGCAGAAACGAAACGCCAGGCAAGGCGTCCGGCGTATCCGGTTCGTCCGGCTGACTGGGTGTAGGCGTATTGGCCGGCGGCGCAGCTGAAGAGCTGCCACCCCCACCACAACCCGCCAGTGACAGCGCGCCACTCGCGCCCAGCGCCTGCACCAGGGTACGTCGTTTGCGATCCATGAAGATTCCCCCTAACCATAAAGGCCATCGCCCTACGGCAACAGCACGTCAAGATTAGGCAGGAAATTGCACGGAAACAGTGGGCCTTGGGTAGTCGCACTGTAGTGCTATGTAGCCCCCTGTAACCGCCCAGTTAAAGATGACAAAACGAGGAAAGTAGCAGGAAATTTCAGTGATTGTGCCGGTCAGACCAGCGCAAACGCCCCCGGCAAATGCTGACGCAGGGTGAGCAAATTTTCTTCCTGCACCGCCATCTCACCAAAACAATTGGCCATGGTGCCGGCGTACCGCAGGCCATCCTTTTCAATGGCCTCTGCGGTCAGCAAGGCGTGATTGATACACCCCAGCTTCATGCCAACAACCTGGATCACCGGCACGTCCAGCTCCTTTGCCAGCCCGGACAACATTTCCCGATCATTCAGCGGCACGCGCCAACCACCAGCCCCTTCAATCAATATCAGATCCGCCGGGTGGGCACTCAAGGCACCACGCACATATCCCGCAAGCCGGGAAAGGTTGATCGTTTTACCCTCCTGCTGCGCCGCGATATGCGGTGCGACCGGCGCCTTGAAGGCCACCGGGTTCACGGTTTCATAGGGCAGCTTCACCGAGCTGGCCGCCATCAACTGCAAGGCGTCTTCATTGCGCCAACCGTCAGGGGTTTCATCACAGCCCGCCGCAACCGGCTTGAGTCCATAGCAACTCAACCCGGCTTCCCGGGCCCGCTCCAACAAGCGACAGCTTACCCAGGTCTTGCCGACTTCGGTGTCGGTGCCGGTGACAAAGAAGATACCCTTGAGGGCGGGGAGCGGTGGTTTTTGATCGGACATATCTGTTTTCGTCTTCTGGTTTCAGGGGCTTGATCTGGATTACGCCGAGTTTCGAGTTTCGAAAAGAATAAAACGGTTTTGCCTTTCGCAACTCGCTCCTAGCGACTCGTTACTGTGTTTTTTCCGCTTCCAGAAACAACACATTCCAGGTTAGCGGCAAACCCTGTTCTGTTCGCCGGGTTTCGTATTCTTTCACCATGGCCTGCCAGGCATTTTTGCCGGTAAGACCGGAGGCGCCGCTGACATGATCCGCGCCGGTGGCCTTCAGGCGGCGAGCGATGGCCTTGACCGAATCGTAATATTCCACCATCACCTGTTGCTGCAACTCTGCATCAACAAAGCCCGCCAGCAGGGCGGCGCTCTGCCAGTCGTCAAAACCCGGCAAGGCATTCACGTGGGGGCGGCGATTAACCGCCTGCCAGCTCTGCTGCAATTCCTGCAGGGAACCTGCCAACGGCACCGCCAGCAACAAGCGTCCGCCAGGGGACAGCACCCGGCTAACCTCTTTCAGGACCGCATGGAGATCACACCATTGCAGGGCAAAGCAACTGAATACCAACCCCTGGGAGGTATCGCTTACTGGCAACTGTTCCGCATCCGCACAGAGAGGCAGATAGCGCTCATTAAACCGCCCACGTTCTGCAGCTTCGTGCAGCATGGCACGCGACAGGTCCACCGCCTGCCAATGAGCCTCCGGCAACACCTGCTGCTGGGCCCGGGCAAAAGGTGCCGTGGCGCATCCCAGGTCCAGCGCCGCATTCACCCGCAACCGTTGCGGCAACCGCTGCACCAGCGAACGCCCCACTGCCAGCTGCAAAATGGCATGCTCGTCATAGCTGCGCGCCGCCCGGCTGAAGTGGTCGCTGACCGCATGTTTATCCAGAGCGGACGCAGCCATCTCAAGCGACCAGTTGATATTCGCGATAGAAGTCATAAACCGCTCTCGTAAACGTCTCCGGTGCCGACAGGAAAGGCACATGAGCCACCTGCTCAATCAAGGCAGTGCGGCCGCTGTGAATCAGTGGTTCACTGGCGGTCATGGCCGCCGCCGGGACGATATGATCGTTCTCGCCAAAAACCATCAACACCGGCATGGCCAGTTCCGGCAACACGGTTCGCATGTCTGCCTCGCGCAGAATGTCGAGACCGCTGCGCAAGGCTTTCGGCGCGGGCAATCCACAGAAATAAAGGATTTCCTTAAGCCGCGCCGTATCCTCGCGCATGGCCGCACTACCCTTGCAGTTTAATGCGAGAAAACGCACCAACGTGCCTTCATTATCTTCGTCGAACATTTCCGCAAACTTGCCAAGAATGTCCGGCCGCATGGCCGTATCCCAGCCCTCACCGGCCGTAAACCGCGGCGAGGTAGCCACCGTGACTACCGACTGCACCCTTTGCGCGGCTTTGTCGGCCATGGCCAACGCCACCAGCCCGCCCAGCGACCAACCCAGCACGTGGGCCTTGTCGGGCATGATCGCCAGCACTTCATCGGCGAGAAAATCCAGGGTGTAGTCCCCGCTGGGCATGGGGCTCTGCCCCATACCGGGCAGGTCCACCACGGTGACCCGGAACCGTTCCAGCAAGGCCGGCACAATGTCGTCAAAGACAATGGCATGCAGTCCCCAGCCATGAATCAGAACGATGTCCTGCGCCTCGTCATCATTCACACCCGTGGCTTTGTAGGTATTGTGAAAGGGAATCAGTTTGGGCATGGAAATTCCTTTGGTCATAGGTCTGACGTCGGTAGCCTGACGACAGAAACAAAACAGGCAGGCATTTTGGGGCGTCAGACGTCCGGCTTTCGGCGTCCGACCTGATCCAGCGCCAGCAGCAGTGCATCCACATCCTTAAGCTCATGGGCGGCCGACAGTGTCACCCGCAAGCGCGCTTCGCCTTCCGGCACCGTGGGCGGACGAATGGCCGTGATCAACAGCCCCTTTTCCCGGAGCGCACCACTGAGCGCCATGGCCTCGGCATCACTGCCGATCAGTAGTGGCTGGATCGGTGTGCGCGACGGCATCAGGGTGTAGCCCAGTTCACTGGCACCCTGTCGAAAACGGGCAATCAGTTCTGCCAGCTTCTCCCTGCGCCAGTTTTCCTCACGGGATTTGTGGAGACTGACCCGTGTGGCCGCCGCCACCGCGGCCGGCATGGCGGTGGTATAGATAAACGTGCGGGCAAACTGTATCAGGGTTTCGATCAAGTCATGGCTGCCAGCCACAAAAGCGCCGCCAGTACCCAGCCCCTTGCCAAGCGTTGCCATGAGGATCTGGGTACGCGGGTTAACGCCCTGGGCAAACAAGGACCCGCGTCCCTGCGGGTCGAGCACGCCAAGGCCGTGGGCATCGTCCACCATCAGCCAGGCATCGTGAGCTTCGCAGGCATCGGCGTAGGCCGCCAGCGGCGCTTCATCACCATCCATGCTGAAGATGCCATCGGCCACCACCAGTTTGCGACGGGCATCGCTACGCTGCAGCTGACGGCTCAAGGCATCGGCATCATTGTGGGCAAAGCGCCGGAAGCGGGCGCCGCTGAGCAGGCCGCCGTCCAGTAGCGAAGCATGATTGAGGCGATCTTCGAATACGGCATCGCGCTTGCCCAGCAAGGCGGACATGACGCCCAGATTGGCCATGTAACCGGTGGAAAACAGCAGCGCGCGTTCACGGCCAGTGTGCTCGGCCAGCGCCTCTTCCAGATCCTGATGGGGACGCTGATGACCGCAAACCAGATGCGACGCACCGCTGCCTACGCCCCAGTCCCGTGCCCCCTGCCGGAACGCCTCGATAACATCCGCATCGTTGGCCAGGCCAAGGTAATCGTTACTGCAGAAATTCAGGTACTGCTGGCCGCCCACAAGCGCATGCCGGCCACAGGGGCCGTCCATGATTTGTTGCTGGCGATAGCGGTGCTGCTCCCGGCGGGCCGCCAGGTCGGCGGCCAGATCAAAGCCCACAGGCGAGCCTCAGTGCTCGGTGGCGGTGGGTCGACCGGTGTCCTTGTCCAGCACGTGCTTGGCGGCCCGCTTACTGTCCAAGGCGTTATAGAAAAGCCCGGCTTCCTCCGCTTGCTGCTCGGACACCTGTGCCTGGATGGCTTCTTCATGGGCTTCGTCGGACGCTTCGTGACGCGGATCCAGCGGGTGAATCCCCAGACGCTTGAACAGGCGCTGGTCGTGGTTGGCTTCCGGGTTATCGGTGGTCAGCAGCCGTTCGCCATAGAAAATGGAGTTGGCACCGGCCATGAAACACAGGGCCTGGGCTTCGTCGTTCATTTCCTGACGACCCGCAGACAGCCGCACATAGGATTGCGGCATCAGGATCCGGGCCACCGCCACGGTCCGCACAAATTCGAAGGGGTCCAGATCGTCCACATCCGCCAGCGGCGTGCCTTCAATCTTTACCAGCATGTTGATGGGCACGGATTCCGGGTGGTGCGGCAAATTAGCCAACTGCTGCAGCAGGCCCACCCGATCATTGCGCTCCTCGCCCATGCCGACGATACCGCCGCAGCACACCTTCATGCCCGCGTCGCGCACATTGGCCAGGGTGGACAGGCGATCATTGTAGGTGCGAGTGGTGATCACCTGGCCGTAGTATTCCGGCGAGGTGTCCAGATTGTGGTTGTAGTAATCCAGGCCCGCCTCGGCCAGCGCCCCCGCCTGGCCTTCATTGAGCATACCCAGAGTCATGCAGGTCTCCATGCCCAGGTCTTTGACCTGACGGATCATGTCCAGCACATAGGGCATGTCCTTGTCGCGGGGGCTGCGCCAGGCGGCGCCCATGCAAAACCGGGACGCCCCGTTCTGCCGGGCAGCCTTGGCCTCTTCCACCACACGGGACACTTCCAGCAATTTCTCTTTTTCCAGCTCGGTGTTGTAGTGACCGGACTGGGAGCAGTATTTGCAGTCTTCCGGGCAGGCGCCGGTCTTGATCGACAGCAGGGTGCTCACCTGCACCGCATTGGGATCGAAATGGGCCCGGTGCAGCGCCGCCGCCTGGAAGATCAAATCGTTGAACGGCAAGGCAAACAGGGCGTCGATCTCACTGCGTTTCCAGTCATGGCGTACAGCCATATCCGTGGATGGCGATTGGGCGGTGCTGGCGATGGCGGGCATGCTTCATTCTCCTCAAGTAACGTCAGCAGGCTAAGGAGCCCCATGGCACCTGTCAACCTGAAAGCCGCAACAAAAGTTTACTGCAGTATACTTTTTGATCACATCAACCCCTCACCCTGCACTCTCTGCGGCCAATCAGACAGCGGTGGCTTGTGCGCTGACTGCCTGCCTCTGCTGCCCCGGGTTACAGAGCCCATCTGTCGCTGCGGGCTTCCCCACGGCGACGATTCCACCACCCTTGCAGACCCTGTGGCGCCCTTGTGTGGGCGCTGTGTTCGCCAGCCGCCGCCCTTTTCCGCCAGCCAGGCACCCCTGCAATATAATTTCCCGGTAGATGCCCTCATTACACGCTACAAGCACCGGGCCGACCTGACGGTGGAGCGAGCCATCAGCCCGCTATTGGCAGAAACTCCCCTGCCATGGGTGGATACCGATGCCCTGTGCCCACTGCCTGTCCACTGGCGACGGCGGTGGCGCCGCGGCTTCGACCAGGGCGCCCACCTTGCCCACCTGCTGGGACGATATTGGCAACGCCCTGTACTGCCGGCCCTGGTGCGCCAGCGGGCCACTCCCAGCCAGCAAGGGCTTACCCGCCGGCAAAGGCAACGCAACCTGCGCAAGGCCTTTGAGTGTCAGCGCCCAGTGAGCGGATTGCGCCTTATTCTGGTCGATGACGTAATGACCACCGGCAGCAGCGCCCGGGCGGCCGCGCAATGCCTTCTTGACCACGGCGCAGCCGATGTGCGCGTGTGGACCCTGGCTCGTACACTGGGCCACCGTCGCGACTAAACGCGCAATCGTTATCCGGAACCAGCCGGCAAGACTGAGCATGCAAGGAGTTTTTCAGCAGGCGGCTAGGCCCCATAGCCACCTTTAGGCATAATAACGGCTTGTTCACGGAGGGAATCACATGACAAGAATAATAATCGCACTGACCTTGCTGATACTGGGCTGCTCCAGTGTTCAGGCCGAAGACCGTTATAGCGGCGTCACCCTGATGCGCGGCACCGTGGTGTCCGTTGGCCGGGTCGATCCGACGGAAAATATCGGCACCGGTTTTTTTGTGGATGCCAATTACACCAGCGTGGCGCTGAATGCCGGCGTGGGCACCAAGAAGTTCGGTGACTCGCCGATTCGCCGCGATTCCGGCGACGACGATCTTTCCGCAGCAGACAGCGAGCGGGTCACCAATGGCTATGCCGGTGTGGGCTTTGGCCGCATTATCCAGATCCAGTATGGGTACGGCAGTGAAGGCGACCTGCTGCGTTACCGCTCCGACTTCAACTACCGTTCAGTGATCGATTTCTTCACCGGCAAGCGCACCCCCAAAGACCGCCTGACCCTGGGTGACCGCCTCACGTTCACCATTGCCGTTGAGCAATACCTGGACGACGAAGACGAAATTTTCGACAACGCAACCTGGGGCATCGGCCTGCTGTTCTGATCCGTTCACCGTGTCAGGCTCCGCACCGCCCCCCGGCAAGGAAGACCATGGACATACACATTGCCCAGGGGCACAACCCGCCACACAACATTCATGGCATTACCGTGGTGATCGACGTAATCCGCGCTTTCACCACCAGCCACCATGCCTTTCGCAAAGGCCTGCGCTGCATCTGGCCGGTAGCCAGTGCCGAGCAGGCTTTTGCCCTGCGCGACGAACACCTGCCTGAAGCACTGCTGGCCGGCGAGGTAGACGCCTTGCCGATTCCCGGTTTTGATTTTGGCAATTCCCCCTGGGAAATCGATCAGGCCGAGCTGCAGGACAAAGAACTGATTCTGCGCACCACCAACGGCGTCGCCGCCACCCTGCGTGCCCGCGACAGCCGTGAGGTGCTGGTGGCCGGGCTGGTCAATGCGGAGGCCACCGCCAACTATTTGCGCAAACAGAACCCGCCCACCGTGGTGCTGGTCGCCTCCCACCCCACCGGCGACGAAGACGTGGCCTG
>NZ_LWEZ01001199.1:0-5229 GCF_001634945.1 Alcanivorax sp. HI0044 | reverse complement strand
AAAAGTACAACAACGAGTGCGGGCCAGCCTGAAAGACCCGAAGGGCGCGGCCTGGAGCGCCCATCTGCTGCGCCTTGCCTCTCGGAAAGGGAACCACCCTGACCATCGAGACAAGACACAACAGCTGAACGCTCCAGGCCACGCTGAGTACGCAAGGAGTTATTCAGAGGCTCCTCAAATCCTTTTCCCAGTCCTTGTCGCTGGACGTTTGAGGTGGGGCGCGCGGATGACGGCGAGGTGACGATTTATCTGCCCGGTGCGCCGGACCCCTGGTCGGGTTCGCTGATTCAGGTTACAGCGGATCGTGTTGAACGGCTGACCATGAGTATGCCACAGGCGGTGAGTTATATTCGTAACCTGGGCCGTGAGCGGGGTGCTGGAAAGCCGAGTTAACGGTCTGTATGGTCATAGAGAACCAGGGGTTTGTGCGGCTACCACTGACCAGTCTGTTTGGCGAATAGGGATGTTTTGTATGGCGAAGAATGCTGTGTTGCGAAATTCAACCATTCTTGTGCCGGTGTTCGTGCCGGCGGTTATCGTTGCGATATTGCTGATTATTGGCACCATCAGCGATCCGGAGCTGGCGGGGCAGGCGTTTTCATCTGCCCAGTCCTGGATCACCGTTAACTTCGGTTGGTTCTATATGCTGGTGGTGGCGCTGTTCTTTATCTTTATCGTCGGCATCAGTCTGACTTCCTGGGGCAACATCAAGTTGGGGCCCGACCATTGTGAAGCGGAGTATTCGTTTCCGGAATGGTTCGCCATGTTGTTTTCGGCGGGTTATGGCATCGCGCTGTTGTTCTTCGGTGTGGCCGAACCCGTGCTGCATTATGCCGAGCCGCCAGTGGGCGCTGCGCAAACGGTGGATGCGGCGAAACAGGCCATGCAGATTGCATTCTTCCACTGGGGCTTTCATATCTGGGCGATTTACGGCCTGGTCGGCCTGGTGATGGCGTATTTCGCCTTCCGTCACGGCTTGCCGTTGTCCATGCGTTCGGCGTTTTATCCCCTTATTGGTGAAAAAATTTACGGCCCGATCGGCCATGCCATCGACGTGTTTGCCATTCTGGGCACCATGTTCGGTATCGCCACCACCCTGGGTTTGTCGGCGGCGCAGATTAATGCCGGGCTGAATTACCTGTGGGATGTGCCGGTGGGCAACATGGTGCAGATCAGCGCCATTGCCATTGTTACCGCGCTGGCGACGGTGTCGGTGGTAGCAGGGATGGACAAGGGTGTGAAGCGCCTGTCGATTCTGAATATGGTGTTGGCCGTGACACTGATGCTGTTCGTATTTGTGGTTGGCCCCACCGTGCATATTCTGGAAAGTTTTGTTCAGAATACGGGCAGTTACCTGAGCAATATTGTCGAGCGTACGTTCAATTTGCAGGCGTATACGCACAGTGACTGGATCGGCAACTGGACCCTGTTTATTTTCAGCTGGACCATCGCCTGGGCGCCCTTTGTGGGCTTGTTTATTGCGAAAATCAGCCGTGGCCGAACCATTCGCCAGTTTGTGGTCGGGGTGATGCTGGTGCCCAGTATCTTTACCTTCCTGTGGTTCTCGGTGTTTGGCGATACGGCACTGAATGCGATCATGGAGCGAGGCTATACCGAGCTGGTCAGCCAGGTGCAGGCAGACAAGGCGGTGGCCCTGTTTCAGCTGTTTGATCACTTGCCCTGGTCCACGCTGGTGTCGTTCCTGGCGGTGTGCCTGATTGTGACCTTCTTTGTGACGTCGTCGGATTCCGGCTCGCTGGTGGTGGATTCGCTGGCGTCTGGTGGTGTGCTGGAAACCCCTGCCTGGCAGCGGATTTTCTGGGCGGTACTGGAAGGGGCGATCGCATCGGTGCTGCTGCTGGCCGGTGGTTTGAGTGCGCTTCAGACGATGACCATGGTGAGTGCACTGCCGTTTGCGATTGTCATTCTGCTGGCCGCCGTGGGCATGTGGCGGGCGCTGGTGATCGAGGGGCACCGGGAAACCAGTTTGCAGGCGCACATGGCCCACAGCCGGCATATGACCGGCAGCCAGTGGCGCCATCGCCTCACCGCCATGATCCGTTACCCTTCCCGCGAGGAGGTGGAATCCTTTATTCGTGAAACGGCCATGTCCAGCATGAACAAGGTAGTGGAAGAGCTACGCAAGGCGGGCTGGGATGCCACGGTGAATTTCGACGAGCAGTTTATCCGTGCCGAGCTGGTGGTGAACCGTGATGAGCATGTGGGCTTTATTTATGACATCCGCCTGATTACCACGCCGGTGCCGGAATATGCCTACAGCAGCCGCGAGGCCAAGGTGAGCGATGCCCATGAGTATTGCCGCGCCGAGGTGTTCCTGCGCCGTGGTGGCCGTTCCTACGATGTGTTCGGTTACGATGAGGTGGATATCATCCGCGACATGCTCGACCAGTTTGAAAACTACCTGCACTTCCTGAATGTGGCCCCGGGCAAGCTGCCCTGGGAAATGGCGGAGCACGATGATCTGCTGCGCGATCAGCCCGGTGACCCTAGTGAAGGCAATGACGGAGAAGACGATGGCAGCGTGAAGCCGGTGTAATGATTCACTAACCGAAACGCTGTTATCGCCAGGCGCCCCACATGTTGGGGCGTTTTTCGTTTCAGGGCGAAGTCGGATTACGCCTTTAGGCTCTCTGTGCCCTTGGGTAAATCGGACCTGCAAAACCAGACGACTCTCTGGTTTGTAGGTTGAATTAGCCTGAAAGGCGTAATCCAACATTTAGGGTCGTCAAAACTCGAAGGGTGAGAGTTCAGCGTTTGCGCGCCAGTTTTTCCAGGCTCATCAGGGTATCCAGATAGTTCACGAAGTGTTCCAGATATGCAGGCGACAGCTCGCGCAGGGTTTCGATGGAGCGGGCCACCAGCCGGTGCGAATTGAGCGGGCCGGCGTCGCTGGGGGTCTGGGTAATGGCATCGTCGATGCGCTGGCGTGCCCGGTGTGCCTGGCGCTGGTGGCGAAGCTGGCGCAGGGCGCTCAGCTCCCGTTGCCTGGGCGGCGGGGATGGGGCGCTGGCGCCATTATCTGCCAGTACCCGGGTTTCCTGTTGTTTCAGCAAGCCTGCCAGAGTGTTGCCTTCTTCCGGGCTGTCATCCGCTGGTGGGTTGCTGTAGGCCTGCTGTAAGGGCGCAAACGGTGAAGACGTTACTGGCTGGGGTCGCCGTAGCAGGGAGCGGAACTGGCCGGGATTGTCGGTGGCTTCCCCGGCGCGTTGCAGGGTCTCTCTTGCCTGATGCAGCGCATCTTCGTACTCGGCCAGTTGGGCGGTCAGTTTGCCCTGTGTGCGGATGGGAGGCTCACGCAGGGCAGCCAGCCGCCGGGCCAGGCTGTTCAGGTAATGGAACTGCACCGGCTCGAAATGTTCCGCGCCCTGTTCGCGCAGGGCGGCTAGCCGCTCCAGCAGGGCGCCCAGTGCGGGCGAGGGCGCGGCGTGATCAGGGGGCATCGGCTGCCTCGCTTTGCCTGGGCACCGTGGTCAGCTCCACCCGGCGGTTACGGGCACGGCTGTCGGCGTTGTCGTTGGGGGCCACCGGCTGGTTGTCGCCGAAGGCGGCGGCGAAGACCTGGTCCGCCGGCATGCCCTGTTCGATCAGGGTGCGGGTGACGGTGAGTGCTCGCTGCGCCGACAGGCCCCAGTTATCCGCGTAACGGCCGTTGCCCCGGTTGATGGGCAGGTCGTCGGTGAAGCCGCTGACCATGAGCATGTCGTCGTGCTGGCTGAGGAATACCTGCAGTGGTTTGACCAGATCGCTGAGCAGGGCTTCGCCTTCCGGTTGCAGCTGGTCGGAGTTGAGCTGGAACAGCACGCTGCCGCTGATGCCGATGCGGCCATTGTGAAAGGTCACCCGGCCGCTGGCCAACGGGTCGGCCAGTGCTTCTTCCAGTGCCATGCGGCGCTGTTCTTCGGCGAGGCGTTTGGCTTTTTCCTGTTCCAGAGACTGGCTCAATTCCAGCTGGATGCCGATCACCCACACCAGCAGCAGCACCAGAATGCCCACCAGGGCGGCCATCAGGTCCGAGAAGATGGCCCAGACCGGCGAGGCCTGGGCATCGCTGTCGTGTAATTCGTCCATCAATTGACCTCGGAAGCCGTGCGCTGGCCATCCTGCGCGGGCGCTTCGCCATGGCGCAGGCTGGCCAGGGCATCGATCACGTCTTTCTGCGAGGCCATGCTCAGCTCGATTACCTCGCGGGCCTGCTCCACGTAGTAGCCCAGTTGCTCGTCGGCGCGGGCGGCGGATTTCTCCAGTGAGGTTTCCACCTGGTGCAGGTTGTCCAGCAGGGTGTCGTTGGCGCTGCTGAACACCTGCACGGCAGCGGCAAAGGCGTCGCTGAGGCTGGCCACTTCGGCGGCACTGCCGGTGACGTCGCCGGCCACCTGATTCAGGCGGCTGGCCTGGTCGCTGACCTGTTGCGAGAAGGTGTCGCTGACCTGGCTGAGCGTCTCGCTGGAGGTGCGGATCAGGGTGTCGATGGCGTTGCGCTGGGCATCGGCGGCGGCTTGCTGGCCAGAGAGCAGGGTGTCCAGCTCGGTCATGATGCGGCGGCGCTCTTCCAGCAGTTCGTTATCCCGCTCGCTGCTGTGGGTCATTTCCTCGCGCAGGCGGGTGATCACCTCAGCGGCGGCCTTCGGGGTTTGCGAGGCGGTTTCGATCAGGCGAGTCATGGGCGCTTCCAGAGCGGTGCCCAGGCGGCCCAGATGCTCGGTGACGGTGGCCTCCAGCCCGGCCAGGCGTTCGCTGGCGGCATCGCCACGGGCCGCTTCCTGGTCGCGCAGGGCATTCAACTGTTCGCCCAGCTGGGTGATCAGGCTGTCCATGCCGGTTTGCTGGCCGCTGAGCAGCCCGGCGGCGCTGTCGCGGAATTCGCTGTTGTGTTCGTGCAGGGCGCTACGGATTTCGCTGACCAGCGTGGCCACGGTGCGTTGTTGCTCGCCGAGGCCGGTTTGCCAGTGCTGGGCGGCCTGTTCGGTGCTGGCCTGGAATTGCCCGGCGATGGCGGCAAACTGCTTCTCGCTGTGTTCGGCCACGGCCTGTTGGCTGCTCTGTAGTTGTTCAAGCAGGTCCGCGCCGCTGGCCCGGTGGGCTTCCAGTCCGGCGTTCCAGTCTTGTAGTGCCTGACGGGTGACAGCCTGGAATTCACCGGTGATGCTGGCCAGCTGTTGCTCGCTGGCACTGCCAAGTTGTTGCTGGGTATCGCGGACCTGTTGCAGC
>NZ_LWEZ01001198.1:0-4489 GCF_001634945.1 Alcanivorax sp. HI0044 | reverse complement strand
TGTGATCTGGGAAACCCCCACCTACCCGGACTACCACTGGACCGTTCGCGGCGATCTGAATGAGCGCTTCGGCGAAGGCTTCAGCCAGCGCGTTACTGAAACCCTGCTGTCCATCGACGATCCGGCACTGCTGCAGGCTTTCCCCCGGGAAAAATTTATTCCGGCCTCCAATGCGGACTATGCCCCCATCGAGGACACCGCCAGCGCCATCGGCCTGCTGGACTAACGGCCACAGGCTAAATTCCGGCGTGTTTGATTTTCAGCAGGCCCGGCTGGGCCATGGCGATCAGGTTGTCTTCGACAGCCTGACACTGACCATTGAGCAGGGCGAGAAAGTTGCCCTGCTCGGCCCTTCCGGTGCTGGCAAGTCCACCCTTCTCGATGCCCTGCGCAGCCAACAGGAAAGTATCTGTGCCTGGTGCCCCCAGACGGGCGCCCTGGTCCCCATGCTGAGCGTGTTCCACAACATCTACATGGGCGCCCTGGCGCGCAACCGCACCCTCACCAACCTGCGCAACCTGATAGCCCCCAGTCGACACGAGCGTGAACAGGTGGGCGCGCTGGCCACCGACCTGTCGCTTCACGACAAGTTGTTCACCAGTGTCGACCAACTCTCCGGCGGCCAGGCGCAACGCACCGCGCTGGGCCGGGCCCTCTACACCCAACGCCCGGTTCTGCTCGCCGACGAGCCGGTCTCCAGCCTGGACGAACATCAGGGCCTGGCTCTGCTCACCCTGTCACTGGCTCGCCACCGCAGTGCCGTGATTGCCCTGCACGACCGGGCGTTGGCACTGGCCTGCAGCGATCGGATCATCGGCCTGAACCAGGGCCAAATCGTCCTCGACGCCGCCACCCGGTCGCTGTCACTCAGCGATCTGGATGCCTTGTATCAGGACGATGCGTAGCAGTGAACGCCCTACCATGTCTCCCGCCTGCCCGCCGCTGAACACCACGGCCAGTCGCTGGCGGCGCACCACCGGTGGTCTTGCCCTGGCCGGGCTGGTGGCACTGTTGCTGGCCGACCTGGAAATCGCCCGTTCCAGCCCTGGCCATGAACTGCTGCGCATGGCCAGGGGGTTTATGGCCCCGGACTTTTTTGCCACCGAACAGCTGGGCCAGGCGTTGGCCAATACCCTGGCCTTTGCCTGGCAGGGCACCGCGCTGGCCGCCCTGTTCGGTTTTGTGATGGCAATCGGCTGGTCGTCACGGGCGGTACGCGGTTTCGCCGCCAGCATCCGCGCCGTCCATGAGCTGTTCTGGGGCCTGCTGCTATTACAGGTTGCCGGCCTGAGCACGCTCACCGGGGTACTGGCCATCGCCATTCCCTATGCGGGTATCTTTGCCAAGGTATTCGGCGAATTTCTCGAAGAATCAGACCCGGCTCCTTCCCATGCACTGCCCGCCAGCACCTCCGCCGTCAGCCGCTTTTTCTTCGCCCGCCTGCCGCTGGTCTGGCAGGCCTTTAAAGCCTACGGCAGCTACCGGCTGGAATGCGCCCTGCGCGCCTCCGCCATTCTCGGCTTTATCGGTTTGCCCACCCTGGGCTTTCATCTGGAAACCGCTTTTCGTGAAGGGGTCTACGATCAGGGCGCAGCTTTGCTGTACCTGTTTTTTGCGCTGATTTTCACCCTGCGCTGGTGGCTGCGCCCGGCCCTGATCCCCCTGTATTTGATCGCCGCCGTGGTGTGGGCGCCACCGGTTTTTACCGGCAACCTGTCCACCCTGGTGCGTTTTGTCACCGTGGATCTGGTGCCTGCTCCCCTGCGCCACGGCGGTGGCCTGCTGGAACTGTGGCAATGGTTCGCCATGCTCTGGCAGCAACAGCTGTGGCCCGGCCTGTGGCAAACCAGCGTATTGGGGCTGGCCGCGCTACTGCTCACCGGCATACTGGCACTGGTATTGTTTCCCCTCACCTCACCGTTATTCGGTAACCGGGTCAGCCGTACGCTGGGCCATGGTCTGCTGGTGGTGCTGCGCACCACGCCGGAGTTTTTCCTCGCCTTCTTTTTCCTGATCCTGCTCGGCCCCTCCATGTTGCCCGGCATTTTTGCGCTTGCCCTGCATACCGGCGCCATCGTCGCCCACCTGACGGGCCGCTTCAGTGAGACCCTGCGCCTGCGGGCGGACGCGCCCAGCGGGATCAACCGCTACGCCTGGGAGGTCTTGCCGCGCATCAGCCCCAACCTGCTCGCTTTCCTGCTCTATCGCTGGGAGGTAATCATGCGCGAAACGGCGGTGCTGGGGATTCTTGGCATTCACACCCTGGGTTTCTATATTGATTCCAGTGTGGCGGAATTCCGCTTTGACCGAACCGCACTGTTGATCCTGGCCACGGTGTTGCTCAATCTGGGCGTGGACGCCCTGTCGCGTACGATACGACGGCATCTGAGATTGCAGCCCGGCAAAGGTACCCCCGCACACAAAGCCCCGGCCAGCAGCTGACCGGCATACCGGGAACACGCAGACACGAGTCGCACTATGAAACTGTACCAAGTGGACGCCTTTACCAATGCCCTGTTTGCCGGCAACCCGGCCGCCGTGGTGCCGCTGACGCACTGGCTGGACGACGCCCTGCTGCAAAATATCGCACTGGAAAACAATCTTTCGGAAACCGCCTTTCTGGTGCCCGACGATCAAGGCTATGCGTTGCGCTGGTTTACCCCTCAGGTGGAAGTCGACCTGTGTGGTCACGCGACACTGGCCGCCGCCTGGGTGGTGTTCAATGCGCTGGGCTTTCCCGGTGAACGTGTGCGCTTTTCTACCGCCTCCGGCCCCTTGTTCGTGACCCGCAGCGGGCAGACGTTAAGCCTGGATTTTCCGTCACGGCCGGCCCACGCGCTCACCGACATCACCCCGTTTTCCCGGGCGCTGGATGTGCCCATCCGCGAAGTGCTGCAAGCCCGGGACACCCTGATCATCGTGGACAACGCCGATCAGGTACGCAATTTCCAACCCGACTTCACCGCCATCGCGGCGCTGGATACCTTCGCGGTAATGATTTCCGCTCCCGGCGACGACTGTGATTTTGTCAGCCGTTTTTTTGCCCCGGCCAAAGGCGTTCCGGAAGACCCGGTCACCGGCTCGGCCCATTGCACCCTGGTGCCCTACTGGGCAGAAAAACTCGGCAAAAACACCCTCCATGCCCGCCAGCTCTCTGCCCGTGGCGGTGAGCTGCACTGCCAGCTGAAAGGCGACCGCGTCACCCTCAGCGGCAGCGCCCGCTGCTACCTGCAAGGCGACCTGCAACTGTGATGATGCCACTGTGATAAGCCCCTCCGCCCAATACGATCTGGTCTTTGTCGGCGCCGGCCACAGCCACGCGCTGGCCCTGCGCATGCTGGCCATGAAACCGATTCCCGGCGTACGCCTGACTATGGTGTCTCCGGACAGCCTGAGCGCCTATTCCGGCATGTTGCCGGGGCTGATCGCCGGACACTACACGCTGGATGACACCCATGTGGATGTGTACCGGTTATGCCAGGCCAGCGGCTGCCGGTTTGTTCAGGCCAGCGTCACACAGCTTGATCCAAAGAAACGGCAATTACAGCTCAGCGATGGCAGCCAGCTGGCCTACGACTGGCTGAGCCTGGACGTGGGCGCCACGCCGGATCTCTCGCCCATCGGCAACGGTCACGCCAGCGTTGTGCCGGTCAAACCGGTGGCCAGCTTTTATACCCGCTGGCAACAACTCTGCCGCGACGCCGGCGGGCAAACGCCCTCACTGGCGGTGGTCGGCGCCGGTGCCGGCGGTACCGAAATGGCCCTGGCCATGGCCCACCATTTTCAGAACCGCCAGCAAGCGGCAGAGATTGAACTGATCACCGGTGGTGATTTGTTACCCGGCTTTCCCGCCAGCGTGCGCGCGAAAATGCGCCAACGGCTGCAAGCCCATAACGTCACCCTGCATACCCACAGTCGCGTTCACGGTGATGCGCAACAGCAACTACATAGGGGGGATCAGCCGCTAACCGCCCAATGGGTGCTCTGGTGCACGGGAGTGCGTGGCCTGGCGATACTGGAAGACAGCGGGCTGGAGTGCGACGAACGGGGTTTTGTACGCGTCACGGAAAGCCTGCAAACGCTCTCCGATACACGCATTTTTGCCGCCGGTGACTGCGCCGCCTTCCCCATACCCCTGCCCAAGGCCGGGGTCTATGCGGTTCGTCAGGCGCGCACCCTGGCCGACAACCTGCGCGCGGCCATTCAAGGGCAACCGCTGGCTGCCTATCGCCCGCAATCCCGATTCCTGTCGCTGCTGTCCGCCGGCGGCAAAGACGCCATTGCCAGCCGGGGAGGCAACCTGTCCCTGGCCGGGCATTGGGTATGGCGCTGGAAAGACCATATCGACCGGGCCTTCATGGCCAAGTTCGATCGGCAGCTACCCGCCATGTCCACCGCCCCCGCCGACCCGGACGCCCTGCACTGCGCCGGCTGCGGCGCCAAGGTCGGCAGCGACGCCCTGCATGAAGCACTGGCTGAACTTCAGCCA
>NZ_LWEZ01001197.1:0-15865 GCF_001634945.1 Alcanivorax sp. HI0044 | reverse complement strand
CATGTTTGCCTCACTGGGCAAGGGCAAGATCCTCAAGGACCAATGTGTGCAGTGTCCGCTGCACCGGGCGAAGTTTGATATCCGCACCGGTGAAGTCTCCGAGTGGGCGAATTTCCCGCCGGGGGTGCAGATGCTGAATGTGGTGCGGGGTGAGAAAGCCCTGCAAACCTGGCCGGTAACCGAAGAAGACGGCCAGCTGTACGTGGAGATCTAATGGCAAACCCGAGTAAGGCGCAGCAGGAAGCTGCGCTGGCGCGACTGGAAAAGTTCAGCCGCTTCACTGACAGCAGTATTGGTATTCCCTTTACCAGGTTTCAGATTGGCGCCGAAGCGATTATCGGCCTGGTGCCGATCGTTGGTGATGCGGCGGGCCTGGTGCTGGGCAGCTATGTGCTGGTGGAAGCCCAGCGGGCCGGGGCCAGCAAGGGTGTGAAGCTGCGCATGCTGCGTAACATGGGCATCGACTTCGTGGGTGGCTTGCTGCCGGTGGTGGGCGATGCCTTTGATGCCATCTATAAGGCCAATACCCGCAACACCAAGCTGCTGAAGAATTACCTGGAAAAGCAGCTGGAAGTGGAGCCGCCCCCGCCGCCGTTCCCCTGGTGGACATTGATCTGGTTAACGGTGCTATTTGCCATAATCACCGGCGGTTTAACCCTGATTCTGTAATCACAGGCCGGCGCGCCCGCGCCGGCATTCCCGTCTTTTCTCTGCCTGGGCAGGGGGGATAAGGGACAGGCTGTCCGACAATAAGTGGCCCGAAATAACCGGGTTTGTTTGCGCTTGCTTACCGTGCAGCCCTTTATTATAGATAACTCCTCTTCTTTCTTGTGCCTTTATGCGGGTCTTTCCTTGCCGGGGAATCAATCCGAATTGAATCCGAACAAGCATTCGCTTTATTGTGTCATCCATTAATGTAACGGTGGGCAGGGTAAGCAATGCGTTGCCTGCTGCTGCCGCTCCCTTTTTGTATTGGCTGGCGTTGGCCTTACGTGGACAGGTGACCTTTATGAGTACTGCAACCATTCATCAATACGCGCCGAAAACCGCCGGGAAAGCTCCCGAGCTACCCATCCGGCATATGGATTTCAAATTTGATGCCAAGGATCTCGACACCACCTTCTTTAAAGATACGGAGTTTGCCACTGCGTACTTTCAGGCGCTGTCTATCTTCCTGACCTTTGGCGAAGAGCTGGTGATCGATACCGCCCGTTATCACCGCCAGTTTCTCAAGGACCCGGTGTTGAAGCAGCGGGTGACGGCGTTGATTGGCCAGGAAGCCATTCATTCCAAAATGCACGACGAGTTTAACGATACCCTCGCCGAGCATCGCTACCCGGTGGCGCTGTACCGTTTCCTGGCGGACAACGTGTTCGAGTACGGTTTCAAGAAACTGCCTAACCGCATGCAGCTGTCCCTGATGGCGGGGATTGAGCATTTCACGGCGGTGCTGGCGGAATACATGATGAAGAATGAAGAGGTCTTCTACGAAACCGGTGATGAAAAGCAGCGCGCCCTGTGGATGTGGCACATGCTGGAAGAGTCTGAGCACAAGGACATTGCCTATGATGTCTACGAGACTCTGTCCGGTAACTACCCGCTGCGGGTGAGCGGCTTTGCGCTGGCGGCTTTTACCATCATGTTCCTGGTGCCGTTGGGCGGCGCCATGATTCCGGTATACCGCAAGCCGACCAAGCTGCTCAGCCTGCGTTACTGGAAAGACGTGAAAACCAGCCTGGTGTTTCTGGTCGGCCCGAAAGAGGGCGTTTACGGCAGTACGGTTAAACACATTCTGGATTACCTGCGCCGGGACTTTCACCCCAATGACCACGACACCACGGCCTACCTTGAGTATTACAAGGAGAAGCTGCTGAACCCGAAAACCGGTCTGCTGTCGCCGTATCTGGTCAAGGAATTCGTGCCGAAACTGCGCGCCTGATTTCCGTGGCGCGCCCGGTTCGGGGCGTGCCGCCGATAACCTGTTGAGATAATCGTGATGATGACTTTTTTGAAGCAGCGTTTTGCCAAGCCAAGCAAAAACGCCTACGCAGTGGTGACCGGTGCCGGTAGCGGCATCGGCCGCAGTTTTGCACTGGAACTGGCCAAGCGTGGCGGGGCCGTGGTTTGTGCGGATGTGAATCTGGAAGCGGCACAGGAAACCGTGGCGCTATTGGAAGCCCAGGGCGCCAGAGCTTTCGCCATTCACTGTGATGTGGGTGAGGCGGAACAGGTTAAAAAGCTGGCTGAGGAATCTGAAGCCTTGCTGGGGCACCCGGTGACCATGGTCATTAACAACGCCGGCGTGGGCCTGGGTGGCAAGTTCGATGAGCTGAGCCTGGATGACTGGAAGTGGTGCATGCACGTGAACCTGTGGGGCGTGATCAATGGCTGCCACTACTTTGTGCCCGGTTTCAAGAAACAGGGGCATGGCGCCATTATCAATGTGGCGTCTGCGGCATCGTACACGGCGGCACCGGAAATGAGTGCCTATAACGTGACCAAGGCCGGTGTGCGCGCCTTGTCCGAAACCCTGTTCTCGGAATTGGCCAGGGACAACATTCGCGTGAATGTGCTGTGCCCGACGCTGGTGCCGACCAACATTATCAAGAATGGCCGCATCCCCGGCCGTTACTCCAAGCTGGCGGACCATGCGTTGATGAACTACGCCATGACCACCAGTGACGATGTGGCCAAGCTGACCCTGAACCGTCTGGACAAGGGCGAGCTGTACACCACGCCTCAGGTGGATGCGAAGTTGTTCTGGATGATGAAGCGGGCGTCGCCGAACTTTTACGCCAAGTTCCTGGGTTTCTCTTATCGCTTTGTCAGTAACAAGGGGGCATAACCATGGCCGCTGCAAAAAAGACCAAGACCACGGCGCGCAAGGCGCCGGCAGAAAAAATTTATGATTCCTTTATCGTCGGTGCCGGCATTTCCGGTATCGCCGCAGCGATCAAGCTGAAAAAGGAAGGCTATAACGATTTCAAGATTATCGAGAGGGCAGACCGCGTGGGCGGCACCTGGCGGGAAAATACCTACCCGGGCTGTGGTTGTGATGTGCCGTCCTCGTTGTATTCCTATTCATTTGCGCTGAGCAGCAAATGGAGCCATCTGTTTGCCAAGCAGCCGGAAATTCTCAGCTATCTGGAAGATGTGAGCGCCAAGTTCGGCATCACCCGGCTGATTGAATTCAATACCTCGCTGGACGGCGCCACCTGGGACGAAAGCCGTCACCTCTGGGTGCTGGATACGTCCAGCGGTCAGTACCTGGCACGGACCGTTATTTTCGCCACCGGGCCGATTACCGAATCCAAGATTCCCGCGCTGCCCGGGCTGGAAAGTTTCACCGGCGAGATGTTCCATTCCGCCAAGTGGAACCACGATTACGACCTGACCGGAAAGCGGGTGGCGGTGATTGGTACGGGTGCCTCGGCAATCCAGTTCGTGCCGCAGATTCAACCCAAGGTGAAAGAGTTGTTCGTATTCCAGCGAACCGCGCCGTGGGTGCTGCCCAAGCCGGACCTGCCGCTGGGCGACAGAAGCAAGCGCACCATTGAAGCATTGCCGGTGATTCAGCGTGGCTGGCGCAAGGCGGTGGCCACGTCCCTGAATGCCATCAACTTTGGCCTGCGTAACCCCGGCGTGTTGAAGCCCATCAGCACGGCGGCGAAACAGTTGCTGCGGGTGCAGGTGCGTGACAAGGCTCTGCGCAAGGCGGTAACGCCGGACTTTACCCTGGGCTGCAAACGTATTCTGTTTGCCAACGATTACTATCCGGCGTTGCAGGCGGATAACGCCAACCTGATTCCCCATGGTCTGGTGGAAGTGGATGGCAATACGGTGGTTGCTGCCAATGGCGAGCGCCACGAAGTGGACGTGATTATCTGGGGCACCGGCTTTGAAGTGTCGCACCCGCCGATCGGCAGCAAGGTGGTAAATGCCAACGGTGATCGCCTGTCGGACCTGTGGAAAGACACGTCACCGGAGGCGTATCTCGGTGCGACCATGGAAAATACGCCGAATGCCTTCCTGGTACTGGGCCCGAACGTTCTGGTGTATGACTCCTTTATCGGCCTGGCCGAGGCGCAGCTGGACTACATCATCGATGGCCTGAAGAAAGTGAAAAACAACGGCATTGGTAAAGTCACCATTCGCCCGGATGTGCTCAAGCAGCACAACGACAAGGTGCAGAAGCACCTGAAAAGCACGGTGTTCAACAGCGGTGGCTGCAAGAGCTACTACCTGGACCAGAACGGCCGCAACTTTGCCGCCTGGCCCTGGTCACTGGCTGAGCTGAAGAAAAAGCTGAGTGCCTTTGAGCTGGATGACTATGAAGTGACGTACCTCAATGAAGAGGTGCTGCGCAAGGCATCCTGACAAGATGGTACGGGTAAAAAGAAAACGCACGGTCTTCGGGCCGTGCGTTTTTTGTGCCTGGAAACGATGCGGTTGTGGTGTCGGATTACGGCTTACAGGCTCTCTGTGCCCTTGGGTAAATCCGACCTACAAAAACCTCGCATTCTTATTCGTAGGTCGTGTTAGGGCGTAGCCGTAACCCGACATCTTGGTTTCAATGCATGGCCTGCCCGAGCTTTTCCAGATACTGGCGCATGCCGCTGAGTAGCGGTTCGTCCAGTTGTTCGGTTTGCGCCTGCATGTGATTGAGCCATTGTCCCTGGTGGTCGTTGTGGTGCCACTGGTGGTAGCAATACACGTGCAGCAGGAAAGCCTGCAGGAAGGCGGGTTTTTCCAGGTCTTCCTCGTTGGCCAGCGGAATGCGCGGGAACAGTTCGTGGAGCTTGCGGGCAAAGGCGCCGGAGGCCATGCCGATCTGTTGGCCCTGGGGGTTATGCACCGGGGTGCTCAGGTAGCCGCAACTGGGCGAGCGGGCTTTCAGCACAAAACCACTCAACGGTTGTTGCAGGGTGGCGGCCACGTTTTCCAGGGCGTCGGTGACATCCTGCTGGGGCTGGTCCACGCCCCGTACCCGCAGTTGGTCGTCGAGCTGCACCACCTGAATGGGCGGGCGCGGCACCGGCAAGCCAATGGCCACCTCCGGGCAGGTTTCCCGAAAGCGCAGCAAGGGTCCCAGCTGGTGGACCAGAATAGCGTTGTGTTTGTGGTCGCCGTCGTAGCGCACTTTCTGCCCGGTGAGGCAGGCGCTAACGCCGACAACGGGTTTTTCCCATTCCTGCTGCGGCAGGTCGAAGCCCATTTTTTCCAGCAAATCCGTTAGCATGGCAGGTCTCCCTTCTTCCCCAAAGGTGACAGGTTATGCAAGGCGTTTTTCTGGATACCGATACTCTGGTTCCCGACGAGCTGGACTTCACCGCCTTCGACAATATGTTGTCGTGGACGCTCTACCCGCAAACCCGCCCGGACCAGCGTGTGGCCCGGCTGGACGGTGTCCAGGTAGTGGTGACCAACAAGGTGGTGCTTGATGCTGCCACGTTGAATGCCTGCCCGTCCCTCAAGCTTATCTGCATTTGTGCCACCGGTACCAATAATGTGGATCTGGATGCCGCCGCCGCCCTGGGCATCACCGTGTGCAATGTGACCGGTTATGCCCGCGCGTCGGTGGCGCAGCATACGATGGCGCTGTTGTTGTCGCTGGCGGCCCGGCTGGTTCCCTACCATGAGGATGTGCGTTCGGGGCGCTGGAGTCAGGCGCCCCAATTCTGCCTGCTTAACCATCCAATGACGGAATTGGCCGGGAAAACCTTTGGGGTGATTGGGTATGGGGATCTGGGGCGTGAGGCGGCCTGCCTGGCGGAGGCCTTCGGCATGACGGTGCAGGTAGCTGAATCGTTTCAGGCCGGGGGGAATCAGTCTGGCCGGGTGCCGATGGCGGCGCTGTTGCCGGCGGCGGATGTGATCAGCCTGCATTGCCCGTTAACACCGCAGACGGACAAGCTGGTGGATGCGGCGTTTCTGTCGCAGATGAAACCCGGTGCCTTGCTGCTCAATACCGCCCGCGGTGGTTTGGTTGATGAGCCGGCGCTGGCGGACGCGTTACGCAGTGGCCAGCTCGGTGGCGCGGGCCTGGATGTGCTCAGCAGCGAGCCGCCGCCGGCGGACCACCCGTTGCTTGTCGACGGCATCCCCAACCTGCTGATTACCCCGCACAACGCCTGGGGCACCCGCGAATCCCGGCAACGGGTGCTGGATGGCGTGGTAGAAAATATTCGGCAATGGCAGGCAGGCTCGCCCATTAACGTGGTGAGTTGAAAGTTCAAAGTGGAAAGTTAAAAAGCGCGGGATCGGCCCTTCATATCTTAAACTGTCGTGCCCGCGTGCAGCGCGGAGGTAAGGCGTCAACCGTTCCTCTTCGCCTTTACTTCGCGTTTCAACTTTAAACTTTAAACTCGCTCCTGCCTTTAACGCTTTTTCTTTAACCGGTTGGCGAGCATTTTATCCATGCCGCGAAACAGGGGTTGCGGCAGGCGCGTGACTGGCCCCGGTGCGGCGGCAAGCAGGACGCTGCCAAGCTTGCCCATGGGGCGGGCGATACGCGCCGGGCGTTTTTCGCAAGCTTCTACAATCCAGCCCGCCGCTTTTTCCACGTGCATCATTGGCATGTATTTATAAATAGCCGTGCGCGATGACATGGGGGTGCGCACCATGGGGAAGTACACCACGGTAGTGCTGATACCTTGATGGCCCATCTCCGCTTCCAGCGAGCGGGTGAAGGATTCCAGTGCGCTCTTGCTGGCCAGGTAGGCGGAAAACAGCGGAATGGGAATCTGCGTGGACAGGCTGGAAATATTCACCACATGGCCGTGGCCCTGCTGCGCAAAGCGGGGCAGGAATTGCAGGGTCATGGCCACGGCGCCGATATAGTTCAGCTGTATGGTGCGCTGGTAATCGTGCAGGCGGTCGAAAGATTGCTCGATGGGGCGGCGAATGGAATGAGCGGCGTTATTCACCAGCGCATCAATACGGGGGTGATCCTCAAGAATACGTGCCGCGCAGGCTTCAATGGCCGTGTTGTCGCTGAGGTCGCAGGGGTAGATAAAGGCGGTGCCGCCCTGTTCCTGAATGGTTTGCTGAACCTCGCGAAGCTGCTCTTCCCGGCGTGCCACCAGGCACAGCGTGGCGCCTTTTCTTGCCATGATCCTGGCCGCTTCCGCGCCGATGCCACTGGAGGCGCCGGTGAGTACAATGGTCTGGCCTTTGAGTTTCATGCATACCCCTTGAATGCTGTGCGGTAAAAATACAGACCGTCGAGTCTGCCGTGTTCGGCATTAGGGGCCAAGGTCTAAAGGGGACGAAGATGTGGTTTCAGGACATTGTCACGTTGCCGGCGCAACGGCGCGGTTGCCATCTGGTAACGCGGGAGGTGGTAACTGCCTTGCCGGTGCTGGCGGAGATAGAGGTGGGCTTGCTGCATCTGTTTATTCAGCATACCTCCGCCTCGCTGACCATCAATGAAAATGCTGACCCGGATGTGCGCGGGGATCTGGAGCGACACCTGAATGTGATGGTGCCGGAGAACGCGCCGTACTATGAGCATACCCTGGAAGGGCCGGATGATATGCCCGCGCATATCAAGAGCGTACTTATCGGCCCGTCGCTGACAATCCCGATCCGGGCCGGGCGGCTGGCGCTGGGGACCTGGCAGGGCATTTATCTGTGCGAGCACCGCGACCACGGTGGTGCACGGCGGGTCGTGGCGACCATTCAAGGGGAGTGAGCGGCGGGCGACAACGTTATCTACAAGGTTGCTGTAGGAGTGCCCTTCCAGGGCGCGAACCTTGCGAAGCAAGGAATTGCCCAAAGGGCGATCAGGACTTGCCGAACCTGACAGGTTTCTATAGGTGGACCTGACATTCTCTAAAAATTTTGCCGCCTCGCTGCGCTCCGTTCCTGCAGCGGCTTCGTATCGGATGACGGAAATGGCGTTACGCCATTTCCGCTATCGGCTGGCCGGTTATTCCGCAATCCATTGCAGGAATTCGCGGCGTTCTTCTGCGGTGGCCTGTTTCCACTGGGCTTTCAGGGTGTCCAGGTAGCTGGCTTCCGGGGCCACGGTGGTGCTCTTATTTGCGCTGGCAGCGGTGGCGCCGGCGGCGGCACCCGCTGCGGCCTGGGGGGCCACGCTGTTGGTGCTGGCGGTGGTGACTTCTTCACCGGTGATCGGGGCCAGGAAGCCGCGATTGAGGATCAGCCCGGATTCTTTGGCGTCTACTCGTTCGCCGGTCTTGGTGTTTTCCGCCCAGCCGTAGAAGCTGTCTTCCATGGCGCGGGCCTGTTCCACGTCTTGTGGGGTGTTGAAGCCCAGTTGCCATTGGTCGCCGCCCTTGCCGTCGATGACAAAGTTGGCCGGGTTGGTTTTCACGATTTCGTGGTTGTCTGCATCCAGCTGCCACAGCTCCTTGTAGTAAGCGAGGATTTCATAGCGACCGGGGGCCAGTTTCAGTTCCTTGAAATCGCTGGCGAAGAAGGTGTTCACACCTTCCACTTCCTTGCCGTTGATGGTGAACACTTCAATTTCGCTGGGTACCTTCACGGTGAGCACCTGGCTGTCGGCTTTGGCCGGGCCGTCGTACAGCTGGACTACCGGGCTGCGGGCACAGGCTGCCAGAAACAGGGTGCAGAGGGTGAGGGTAAGCAGGCGCAGGGACAACATGACTTCTCCTTGGGAGCGGGTTGAGGGGCGCGAGCCGGCCAGTCTGGCCGGCATCTGTGTCATTTATGTGACAAGTTGGGCCGGTGTGGCATCAGAATCCCCAGGTGTCGATCTTGCCAGGGGGCTGGTTGCGGTTCAGGGAGGTCAGGCCCCGGGCGCAGCGTACGATCCACCAGATGGTGATTACCACCATCAGCAGCCAGCCAATCAGGGCCAGGGTGGTGATGCCGGCGATGAACCAGTACAGCAAGCCGATCCAGAAGGTGCGGTACTGAAAACGAAAATGCTCGCGCAGTGGTGGCGCGGCGTCGCCGGCATGAAGGTGGGCAATGATAACGCCGACGATGGCCGTGAGCCCGCCGGTGATCAGGCCGACCAGGTGCAGGACGTAGACGATACGTGCCAGGCTGGCGGTGCTGGTGTTACTCATTGTTGGGCCTCTTTGGTGGCGGATGTGCTGGCGGGGGCACCCTTGGCGGGAGCCGGACTGCCGGTGGCATTACAGGCCTGGGTGCAGCCCTCCAGGGTTTCAAACGGCACGCTACCCTTGCAGCCGCCCCAGATAAAGGCCTGGCAGCTGCCGCTGTCGGCATCGTAGTAATAGCGCTGGAATGCGGCTTTGCACATGCCGGATTCCGGTGGCTGGGAGCAGGCATCCGGGAGTGCGGCGGTGCCGGGTTCCTGATTGTTCTGGCAGCCACTGAGCAGGGCGGCTGCGGCAATCAGGGCGGTAATGAGGGGAAGCAGCAGGAGTCGCATGGCAGTTCCTTTATGGGTTTCCGGTTCCCTCCGTGGGGCCGGGTATTCTCCGTTGCTGCTACTTTACCGGACTCTGAAAGCGGCGGTAACCGGTTCATGTTCTCGGTGGAAAATCTGCACTATGCTGGTGCTGTCAACGTGTTGCGCAGGGGAAGAGCGGTGAGACAAGGATTGCGGATTATCAGCCTGGTGGGCGGGCTGCTGGCGGTGCCGGCCTGGGCACAGGATGCTCAATACATGTTCCTGCAGGCTGGCAAGCTGCAACTGAATGATGAGGACACCACGGTGACCGCCAATGGCGCCACGCTGGATGGGGACTACGATGATCTGCCGTTCTTCACCGGCGGGGTGCAGAAGATTCTGGGTGGTGGCGACCGTTTCCGTTACGGCTATGAGGGCGGTGCGGTGATTAGCTGGCAGAACGATTCGGTGAATTATTCGGGGGTGGTGAATGGTGGCGCCACCGTGAATATCAAGGTGGACAACGAGATGTTTCTGTTTGGCACCATGTTGGGTGGTTACGGGGATATCAATTTCAGTGACCGAGCGCGGCTGTTTTTGTCCGGTGGCCCCATGTTGCTGATGGGCTCCCTGAAACAGGAGCAGGATCGGCCTTACCCCCAGCCGCTGAGTACGGCGGTGGTGGTTAACGGGGATGACCGGGATTTCAGTTTTGGCTATGGGGCTTACGCCTCGCTGGGGCTGATCTTTTCCGTGGGTAGCACATCCGAGTTTGGATTTGTGGTGCGCGAACAAACGGTAGAGATGGACTTTAACGATGCCATCGCGGATTTTCCCTACGATGGTACCCAGTACATGCTGAGCTTTGGCTACCGGATGTAGTGACGCGTTTTCTACGGAGTTGCTGTAGGAGCTTGCTTGCAAGCGAATGCCGGCTTTGATCTGGCCAACCCGGTTCGCCTGCAAGCAGCCTCCTACAATGATCAACAGCCTGTTGAGAGCCGAGCGCAGCGAATAAACGCCTTCCAGGGTGCGAACCGCACAGCGTTCGCAGTACGATCCATCTTCTTACCAACTTCAAGCCTGTCTGCCGAGGGTGGAACCTGGGCGCTTGCCGCCTCGCTGCGCTCGGTTCGTCCCCTGGAAGGGAACTCCTACAGGGGGCGAATGGAACGCAGCGAGAATGTTTTGTGCCGGGTGGGCCAAAGGGGGGCACGAGCCGGGCGTTGTGACCGTTAATCCGCCCGCATGTGTTTCTGATCCCGGGGCAGGGTGTCGCCGCGCAGGCGGATCACGGCTTTTTGCAGCAGCAGGTTGTTGGGCAGGGTGTAACGGTGGCCCAGCTCATCCTGAATGGTGATGAAGATCAGCCCCATGTGACGAATCTGCCCTGTGACGGTATTGTCGCCGTCCAGCAGGCGAATGCGGTCGCCCACTCTGTAGGGTGCGCTGAAGAACAGGATGATGGCTGCGGTGGCGTTGCTGAGCATGGACCAGCTGGCAAACAGGGCCACGCCGAGCAGTGCCATCAGCGAGGTGGCAAACACCATCAGGCCGTCGCCTTTCAATCCCCACAACACGCCAATGGCGATCAGGCCGATAATCAGGCAGGCGCTGTTGATGACCACCGCTGTCTGGAAGATACGGGCGCGGGAGTAATTGCGGCGGCGACCCAGCCGCTTGGTGATGCCGCGCAGCAGGATGGACAGGGCCCAACCCAGAATCGCGATGACGACGGTGAGTCCCCATTTCATTACTACTGAATCCATGTTCTATCCGTGCTTGCCTGAAACAAAGGGGTTGTGGGTGCGTTCGTGGCCGATGGTGGACATGGGCCCGTGCCCGGGAATAAAGGCGACGTCGTCATCCAGAGTCAGCAGCTGTTCCTTGATGGCGGTGATCAGGGTGTCGAAATCCCCCTTGGGGAAATCGGTACGACCAATAGAACCGTTGAACAGCACATCACCGACCACGGCCAGTTTGCTTTCACGCTGATAGAACACGACGTGGCCGGGGGTATGGCCGGGGCAGTGGCGTACTTCCAGCTGGGTGCTGCCCACCGTGACGGTGTCGCCGCCTTCCAGCCAGCGGTTCGGGGTGAACGGTGGCGAAGGGGCAAAGCCCATCATCTGCGCTTGCTGGGGCAGCATGTCGATCCAGAACTGGTCATCCCGGTGCGGGCCTTCAATGGGCAGCCCCAAAGTTTCGGCCAGCTCGGCCACGGCGCCCACATGGTCCAGATGGGCGTGGGTCACCAGGATCTTCTCCGGGGTGCCGCCCACCTGCTTCAGGGTGGCCAGTATCTGGTTCAAGTCACCGCCCGGGTCGACGATGGCGACCTTGTCGGTGGCTTCGCACTTCAGGAAAGAGCAGTTCTGCTGAAACTGGGTGACCGGCAGGATGGCGTATTTCATGGCTGTCTGTGCGGTGGAAAATGTGCCCGCAGTATAGCGTTAATCCGCCGGGGGATTCATTCCCCTGCGGCAATGGGGCAAGGGTAAATATTGGCAAATTCTGATGTAGTGACGGTTTGCGGCTGACGTCTTGGTGGTATTTTAACGGTCTACATAACTCACTAAGGAAGGGAATCATGGATATGGAGCAAATCCAGCCGTATCTGGACAAGGCAATCGAGCTGAGTATGGCCTATCTGCCGAAGGTGGTGCTGGCGATGGTTACGCTGGTGGTCGGCTTCTGGATCATCAAGCGGGTGATCAAGGGCATGAACCGGGTGCTGGGCCACAAGGCGGTGGACGACACCCTGCAAAAGTTCATGACCAGCTTTATCGACGTGCTGTTGAAAATTCTGTTGCTGGTGGCTGTGGCGGGTATGGTCGGGGTGGAGACCACCTCGTTTATTGCCATGCTCGGTGCCATTGGCCTGGCGGTGGGTCTGGCGCTGCAGGGCAGCCTGGGCAACTTTGCCGGCGGGGTGCTGATTCTGTTCTTCAAGCCGTACCGCCTGGGGGACATTGTCGAGGCGCAGGGATATACCGGGCGAGTTTGGGATATCCAGATCTTCAACACCATCCTGATTACCTATGACAACCAACGCATCGTGATTCCCAACGGTCTCATGTCCAACGGCTGCATCAAGAATATTTTTGTGGAGCCGCAGCGGCGGGTGGATATCGAATTTGGTATCAGTTACGGCGACAGCATCGAGCAGGCCCGGGCCGCGATTCAGACGGTCATTGATAATGACGACCGTATCCTCAGCGGTGACAAGTTCGACCCGAATATTTTTGTCTCTGCCCACGCCGATAGCAGCATCAATATGCTGACGCGGGTGTGGGTGAATTCGGAGGATTACTGGCCGGTGTATTTCGGTTTGTTCGAGCAGGTGAAATACGCCTTTGACAAGGCGGGCATCACCATTCCGTTCCCGCAGCGGGATGTGCATTTGTTTCAGCAATCTTAAATCTTAAGTTACGAGAAGCGAGAAGCGAGAAGCGAGAAGCGAGAAGCGAGAAGCGAAGAGCAAAATAGGTTCGGATTTTCGAAACTCGCTTCTCGTCACTCGAAACTGTTTTATCGCTTCTCCAGTACCACCGGCAATCCATCCTTCGGCATGATCAGCGGGACCTGCTGGGTAGGCAGTTCGTAGCCGGGTTTGACGCTGACGCGGTAACGTCTCAGGAACTGGAACAGGAATGTCTTGGTCTGCAGTTCGGCAAAGTTCAGGCCCAGGCATTTGTGGTGGCCGCCGCCGAAGGGAACCCACTGGTAAAAGTGCTTCTTGTGTTCGGCGCGTTCGTCGCTGAAGCGTTCTGGATCGAAGGTGGTCGGGTTGCTCCAGTATTCTTCCATGTAATGGGTGTAGAGCGTGGACACGTTGACCATGGTGTTTTTGGGCAGGGAGTAGCCCTGGTATTCCACATCCTTGACGGTGCGACGGGGGAAGGTGGTCAGTGCCGGGCGCATGCGCAGGGTTTCGCGGAATACCCAGCCGGTTTTTTCCATTTTCCCCAGGTCGTCATAGTCCAGGGTGTCCTTGCCCAGCCCTTCCATTTCCTTGACCAGTACATCCTGCCAGTGAGGGTGTTTGGCCAGCATGTAGATAATGGAGCACAGGGTGCTGGTGGTGGTGTCGTGGGCGGCGAACAACAGGAAGATCATGTGGTTCATCACGTCCTGATCGGAAAGGCCGCCTTCCTCGTCGGCCGCCTTGCACAGTTCGCTGAAGAAATCCGGGGTATCGCTGGCGCGTTTCTGGGGGATCAGTCCGGTAACGAAGTTTTCCAGGTAGCGGCGGCCTTTCATGCCGCGGTGCCACAGCAGCCCGGGGATTGGCAGGCGCACCACCGCCAGTGAGGCGTCGGTGGCGTCGATAAAGGACTGGTTCACCTTGTCGGATTCCGGGCCCATCTCCAGGCCAAAAAAGATTTGTGCGCCCACGTCCAGTAACAGCGCCTTGATGTGATCCAGAAACTTCAGGGTTTCTCCGGTTTGCCAGCCTTCTATCTCGCTGCCTATATGGCTGTTCATACGTTCCAGATAGCTGGCCAGTGCCGGCTTCTTGAACGCCTGCTGCATGATGCGGCGGTGAAATTTATGGTCGGCAAAGTCGCGCAGCATCAGGCCGTCGGTAAACAGTTTTTCCAGAATCGGGTTCCAGGCGGCGCGGCTGGAGAACGCATGCTCCGGATCCTTGAGTACAAATTCGTTGGCATCCGGCCCGAGCAGGGTGACCCCGCGCTGGAACAACACCGAGCCTTTGAAGACAAGGCCGTACTTGTCGGCAAGTTCCGTCACCATCTTGTGATAGTCCTTGAGAAAAGGGACCGTAGAGCCAAGCAGAGGCCAGCCATAATCACCCGGTATGTCTTCCAGCTTTCGCTGGGGCATGCGAGGAAGGTTTGCGGCCTCTTGTTGGGCAGCTTCCATACGGTTCATGACTGTTCTCCGATAAACACCTTGTATTGATCCGTTTCCATGGTCTCTGCGCGGCGCCTGACACAAGCCTTCACTGCCACAGAACACCTTCTTTAATCGGAAGTAGACCCACTACATCTCTCTTGCAGAAAATGTCCTGTGGCAGCAAATTCATGCGCCATGCATCCACGCAGAGACCATGGAAACGGGTCCATTGAATCTACCCCCCGGATGTAATGCAGAACAGAGGCTGTCGGCAACGGTCAAATCGTGCTGTGCTGTCCAGCCGCCCTGGCATGGCACGTGCTAGCATTGCGGCATTGTTAAGGAGAAATGTGTATGTCCAAACCTGCGGCTGAGTTCGAGCCCCTGGCGCTGGCAGTGCTGACGGTGAGTGATACCCGCACCCCGCAAACCGATACCTCTGGCGACCTGTTGGTGCAGCGCCTGGAAGGCGCGGGCCATACCCTGGCTGCTCGCCAGATCGTCAAGGACGATGTGTACCAGCTGCGCAAGGTGGTATCGGACTGGATTGCCGACGAGAACATCCAGATTATTCTCACCACTGGAGGGACCGGATTCTCCGGTCGGGATTCCACCCCGGAAGCCCTGTCGGTGCTGTTCGACAAGCACATCGAAGGCTTCGGCGAGCTGTTTCGTCAGGTGAGCGTGGAGGACATCGGTTCTTCTACCATCCAGTCCCGCTGCCTGGCCGGGCTGGCCAATCGCACGGTGATTTTCTGTTTGCCTGGTTCCAACAATGCCTGCGCCACCGGTTGGGACCGGATCATTGCTGAGCAGCTGGATGCCCGCCACCGTCCCTGTAATTTTGTGGCCCAGGTGCGCCGATAAAACTGCCGCCATGACGGCACCATGGAGGAAACGTGCAGGAATCCAAACAGACATTGATGCCGGTGGCAGAGGCGTTGGCGCGCCTGCTGGATGCGGCGCGCCCCTTCCGGGCGGTCCGGGAGATCCCGCTGGCGGATTGTCAGGGGCAGTATCTGGCTGAGGCGGTGACCTCCCGGGTGGATGTGCCGGCGTTTGATAACGCCGCCGTGGATGGTGTGGCGCTGCGCCATGCGGACCTGGACGAGCCGGGGCTGACCCGGCCCATGCCGCTGCGCGTGGCGGCGGGGGATGCGCCGGTGACCCTGGCGCCGGGGCAGGTGGCGCGGATATTTACCGGTGCCCCGGTACCCGCCGGGGCGGATACCGTATTGATGCAGGAAGACTGCGAAATCGCCGAAACCCGGGTGCGGCTGCCGGGCAAGGCCAGCGTCACGGCCGGGCAGAATATTCGTCCGGCGGGGCAGGATGCCCACTGCAATGAGGTCGTGATGCAGCGTGGCGAACGGCTCACGCCCCAGGCGGTGGGCCTGATTGCTTCGGTGGGCGTCGCGGCGGTGAAAGTGAATGCGCCGCGGATACTGGTTCTTACCAGCGGTGATGAAATTCAGTCGCCGGAAGAAACACCGCTGCCGGGAAAAATTTTCGACAGCAATGGCCCGCAGCTGATGCAGCTGTTACAGCAAAGCGGGTTTGTGAATGTGCAGCGCGAGCACCTGCCCGATGATCCTGGCATTATTCGCAATACCCTGACCCGGCTGCTCACCGATTCCGCGCAGCGCCCGGATGTGA
>NZ_LWEZ01001196.1:0-16348 GCF_001634945.1 Alcanivorax sp. HI0044 | reverse complement strand
CGTGTAGAGCGTGGCATCATCAAGGTGGGTGAAGAGCTGGAAATCGTGGGTATCAACGACACCACCAAGACCACCTGTACCGGTGTTGAGATGTTCCGCAAGCTGCTGGACGAAGGTCGCGCTGGTGAGAACGTTGGTGTTCTGCTGCGTGGTACCAAGCGTGATGAGGTTGAGCGTGGCCAGGTACTGGCCAAGCCGGGCTCCATCAAGCCGCACACCAAGTTCGTTGCTGAGGTGTATGTCCTGAGCAAAGACGAAGGTGGTCGCCACACTCCGTTCTTCAATGGCTACCGTCCGCAGTTCTACTTCCGTACGACTGACGTGACAGGTGCATGTACTCTGCCGGAAGGTACCGAAATGGTAATGCCGGGCGATAACGTGCAGATGGACGTTGAGCTGATCGCTCCGATCGCCATGGAAGATGGCCTGCGCTTCGCGATTCGCGAAGGTGGCCGTACCGTTGGCGCCGGCGTGGTAGCTAAAATCACCGAGTAAGTTTTACGGTGATAAAGGGTGGCGGGCGTGCCCGTCACCCTGTTTTGTTTCAGGTTTAAAGAGTTACAGGCCAGTAGTTCAATTGGTAGAGCACCGGTCTCCAAAACCGGCTGTTGGGGGTTCGAGTCCCTCCTGGCCTGCCAATTTTCCCAAAACTGCCACTCAGGTGGTGGGGTGCATCGTCAGATGAGCGAGAAAACAGAAGCGCGTTCCGGCTCTGCCGCCTTTGAGGCGGTGAAGTGGTTGTTGGTTGTGGGGTTTGTTGCTGCGGCCGTAGTGGGCAATAGCTATTTCTCCGACCAGGCAGCCCTGTATCGGGTGATCGGTGTTGTTGCTGTTTCTCTGGTGGCGGTGTTTGTTGCTCTGCAAACTGAGCAGGGCAAAGCGTTCAACCAGTTGCGCAAGGATTCTCTGGTCGAGCTTCGCAAGATTGTGTGGCCGACGCGTCAGGAAACCTTGCAAACCACGCTGATTGTTCTGGTCTTTGTTGTGATTGTGGCCCTGTTGCTGTTTGTGCTCGACTGGATTCTCGGTGGGCTCATGTCCTGGGTTATTGGCTAAGGGGTAAGCATGGCAAAGCGCTGGTACGTAGTACACGCCTATTCAGGTTTCGAGAAATACGTAAAACGTGCTCTTGAGGAGCGCGTTAAATTGCGTTCTATGGAAGAGCTTTTTGGTGAAATTCTGGTTCCCACTGAGGAAGTGGTGGAGATCAAGGGTGGCCAAAAACGCAAATCCGAGCGCAAGTTCTTCCCGGGTTACGTTCTGGTGCAAATGGAGATGTGTGATGACTCCTGGCACCTGATCAAGGAAACCCCGAAGGTGATGGGCTTTATTGGTGAAGATCCGAAAAATCCGGGTCGTGTTTCGCCCATTACCCAGAAAGAGGCGGATGCCATTCTGCGTCGTATGGATGATGCAGTTGAGAAGCCGAAGCCGAAGACATTGTTTGAAGCGGGTGAAGTGGTTCGTGTTAACGACGGTCCTTTCGCTGACTTCAACGGTGTGATCGAAGAAGTGAATTACGAGAAGAGCCGTCTGCAGGTGGCTGTGATGATCTTCGGTCGGTCCACACCGGTTGAGCTGGAGTTCGGTCAGGTCGAAAAGACCTGATTGGAATCAGCGTTTAAATTAGGTGCCCTGGTCGCTGAGAGGTGGCCGGGGTGTTTTGACAACCTGAGGGGAGCCCGCCATAGGCGCGGCGTTCGCACCCAAGGAGTCTTAAAATGGCGAAGAAAGTACAAGCCTACATCAAGCTGCAGGTTGCAGCGGGTCAGGCTAACCCGTCACCGCCGGTTGGTCCTGCTCTGGGTCAGCACGGTGTGAACATCATGGAGTTCTGTAAGGCGTTTAACGCCCAGACTCAGCAGCTGGATGCCGGTGCGCCGGTTCCGGTCGTGATCACCGTTTACAACGATCGCTCCTTTACCTTCACCATGAAGACGCCGCCGGCGGCTTACCTGCTGAAGAAAGCGGCTGGTATCAAGAGCGGTTCCGGTGAGCCGAACACCAAGAAAGTGGGCAAGGTAACCCGTGCGCAGCTGGAAGAGATCGCCAAGGCCAAAGAGCCGGATCTGACTGCTGCGGACCTGGATGCCGCTGTGCGCACTATCGCGGGTTCTGCCCGTTCCATGGGCCTGGATGTGGAGGGTTAACCAATGGCTAAACTGTCTAAGCGTAACCGTGCCATCCGCGAGAAGGTTGAAGCGGGCAAGCTGTACCCGGTTGAGGAAGCGGTCGCACTGCTGGCTGAGCTTTCTGCCGTGAAATTCAAAGAGTCTGTGGACGTGGCGGTAAACCTGGGTGTTGACCCACGTAAATCCGATCAGAACGTTCGTGGTGCTTCTGTTCTGCCTCACGGTACCGGCAAGACTGTCCGTGTTGCCGTGTTTGCCCAGGGCGCAAAGGCTGAAGAAGCCAAAGAGGCGGGCGCAGACGTTGTTGGTTTTGACGATCTGGCCGAGAAGGTTCAGGCGGGCGAGCTCGATTTTGACGTTGTCATTGCTTCCCCGGACGCGATGCGCGTTGTCGGCAAGCTGGGCACCATTCTGGGTCCCCGCGGTCTGATGCCGAACCCGAAAGTTGGTACCGTGACTCCTGATGTTGCCCAGGCGGTTAAAAACGCCAAGGGTGGTCAGGTGCGTTACCGTACCGATAAGGGCGGGATTATTCATTGCACCGTCGGCCAGGTGGGTTTCGACTCCAGCGCCATCAAGGAAAATGTGGAAGCGTTGATTGCTGACCTGAAGAAGGCCAAGCCATCTTCCGCCAAAGGGGCTTACTTCAAGAAAGTTACCTTGTCTACCACCATGGGTCCCGGTCTGTCCATCGATCCGGCATCCCTGGCAATGTAAGTAGTTTCGATCCTGTCGCACGGCAGGATCAAAAGGGCTTTGATCCCGGTGTCGCGTCTCTTGCAGTGAGCGATGCCGGGGCGTCAAAGACCGCAGGTTTTCGGTGTGTTTTGGTGTCTGCCTTCATGAGGTAAGTAGGCCGCCGGAATTAAGGGGTAACCGCCTGCGCAGGCGCGGTAGTTGTTTCCTGATTTGCTCAGGTTGTGGCTCCGCGATAATGGCCGGGAAACCGGCTCTGGCGACCGCCTCGAAATCAGATTGCAGTCGATTTTGACGGTTAATGTTTGTGAATCCAGGAGGTACATCATGCCTTTGAATCTGGAGGACAAACGAGCGATTGTTGCTTCGGTTAATGCTGTTGCTACTGAAGCGCTGTCTGCTGTGGTTGCTGACTATCGTGGTCTCACTGTTTCTCAGATGACTGAGTTGCGTAGTAAGGCCCGTGAAACCGGCGTGTACCTGAAAGTAGTACGGAACACGCTGGCGAAGTTCGCCGTGAAAGACACTGAATTCGAGTGTCTGAACGATGCACTGGTTGGCCCCACTGTTTTGGCTTTTTCCCAGGATGATCCGGGCGCTGCTGCTCGCCTCATCAAGGATTTCGCCAAAGACCATGACGCGCTGGAAGTAAAAGCTCTGGCCGTGGGTGGCGTAACTTATGGTGCTCAGGATATCGATGTCCTGGCCAAGTTGCCGACTCGCGACGAAGCAATTTCTCAGCTCATGTCCGTTATGCAGGCCCCGGTGGCCAAGTTTGTTCGTACCCTCAACGAGGTGCCCGGCAAATTTGTTCGTACGGTTGCTGCAGTCAAGGACCAGAAACAGAGTGCTGCCTGATTTTTCAGGTTGCGTAACTACCCGATCCAATCGGATCACCAAAGTGGTGATTTAGGAGATTGAAAATGGCCGTTTCCAAAGAAGATATCCTCGGCGCTATCGCCGATATGAGTGTTATGGACCTCGTTGAACTGATCGATGCCATGGAAGAGAAATTCGGCGTAACTGCCGCTGCTGCTGTTGCTGCTGCTCCTGCAGCTGGCGCTGGCGATGCTGGTGGTGCCGCTGAAGAGCAAACCGAGTTTGACGTTGTTCTGACCGGTTTCGGTGACAAGAAAGTTGGCGTGATCAAGGCTGTCCGTGAAGTGACTGGCCTGGGTCTGAAAGAAGCCAAAGAGCTGGTTGAAGGCGCTCCTGCTCCTGTTAAGGAAGGCGCTGCCAAAGACGAAGCCGAAGAGATCAAGAAAAAGATCGAAGAGGCTGGCGGTACTGCCGAGCTCAAGTAAGCGCATTGGCGCTATGTCTTTCTGCGGTTTCGCAGAAAGGCGCCGGCTGGCAGCTTTTTGGCTGCCAGCCTTTTGTCGTTTCTGTATGAAGGGTTTCATGCAGAAATATCACCACAGGGTGATAGGTCAACAGCTGAGGAACGCAGATGGCATACTCATTCACTGAGAAAAAGCGGATCCGCAAAGATTTCGGCAAGCTTCCGAAAGTTATGGAGGTGCCTTATCTCCTGGCGATACAGCTCGATTCTTACCGTAAATTCCTGCAGCAGGATAAGAGCTCAGAAGAACGCCTTGAAGAAGGCCTGGAAGCCGCTTTCCGATCGGTATTTCCGATCGCCAGTTATTCAGGAAATGCAGCGCTGGAGTATGCCGGCTACGAGTTCGGCAAACCCGTTTTTGATGTAAAAGAATGCATCATTCGCGGTACTACCTACGCGGCGCCATTGCGTGTGCGTATTCGTCTGGTGATTTACGATCGTGAATCATCCGGGGCGATCAAGGATATTCGTGAACAACAGGTCTACATGGGTGAAATTCCCCTGATGACCGAAAACGGTACCTTCGTTATCAATGGTACCGAGCGTGTAATCGTGTCCCAGCTGCACCGGTCTCCCGGTGTGTTCTTCGACCACGATAAAGGCAAGACTCACTCCTCCGGCAAGCTGCTCTATTCTGCCCGGGTGATTCCTTACCGTGGTTCCTGGCTGGACTTTGAATTCGATCCCAAAGACCAGGTCTTTGTCCGGATCGACCGTCGCCGCAAATTGCCGGCGACCATCCTGCTGCGTGCGTTGGGTTACACCTCCGACGAAGTGTTGGAGATGTTCTTCGACACCAATGAAATCGCAGTGGAAGACGGCATTTACCGTATGAAGCTGGTGCCGGAGCGTCTGCGTGGTGAAACCGCGACCTTCGATATCCTGGCGGACGGTGAAGTCGTGGTGGAGCGTGGCCGTCGTATCACCGCGCGTCACATTCGCCAGCTGGAAAAGGCTAATATTGAGTACCTGGAAATTCCTGCCGAATACCTGCAGGGCAAGTACCTGGCCAAATCCATCATCGATCAGGACACCGGCGAGATCCTGGTGGAGTGTAACACCGAGCTGACAGCGGAAACGCTGGAGAAGCTGGAACAGGGCGGAATTACCGATTTCGAAACCCTGTACACCAACGATCTGGACAACGGCCCGTTCATGGCCGACACCCTGCGTGCTGATCCGACCCGTACGCCGCTTGAGGCGCTGGTCGAAATTTACCGCATGATGCGCCCGGGTGAGCCGCCCACCAAGGAAGCGGCTGAGAACCTGTTCAAGAATCTGTTCTTCACCGACGAACGTTATGACCTGTCCGGTGTTGGCCGGATGAAGTTTAACCGTCGTCTCGGTCGTGAAGATGAAACCGGTCCTGGCATCCTCTATGACGGCCGCTACTTCAGTGCCCGCTCCGATGAGGAAGGCAAGCAGTACTTCGAACAAATGGGCGGGGAAACCTCCGACATTATCGAAGTGCTGAGAACCCTGGTAGATATCCGCAACGGTAACGGCGTGGTCGATGACATCGATCACCTGGGTAACCGTCGTGTGCGTTCCGTGGGTGAAATGGCCGAGAACCAGTTCCGTGTCGGTCTGGTGCGTGTGGAGCGTGCGGTCAAGGAGCGTCTGAGTCTGGCGGAATCCGAAGGCCTGATGCCGCAGGATCTGATCAATTCCAAGCCGGTGGCCGCTGCCGTGAAAGAGTTCTTTGGCTCTTCCCAGCTGTCCCAGTTCATGGATCAGAACAACCCACTGTCCGAGATTACGCACAAGCGTCGTGTCTCCGCGTTGGGTCCGGGTGGTCTGACCCGTGAGCGTGCCGGCTTTGAGGTTCGCGACGTACACCCGACTCATTACGGTCGTGTATGTCCGATCGAGACCCCTGAAGGTCCGAACATCGGTCTGATCAACTCCCTGGCCACCTATGCCCGCGCCAACGAGTATGGTTTCCTCGAGTCTCCGTACCTGAAGGTTATCGACGGCAAGGTCAGCGAAGAAATCGAATATCTGTCCGCGATTGAAGAAGCCGAGTGCGTGATTGCGCAGGTAGACGCGAAAATGACTGAGGACGGCGGTTTCGAAGAAGACTTCGTTACTGTGCGTCACCGTTACGAATTTACCGTGATGGAACGTGACACCATTACCCATATGGATGTCTCTCCCCGTCAGGTGGTATCCGTGGCCGCGTCCCTGATCCCGTTCCTTGAGCACGATGATGCGAACCGTGCCTTGATGGGCTCCAACATGCAGCGTCAGGCTGTGCCCACCCTGCGTGCTGACAAGCCGTTGGTCGGTACTGGTTTTGAGCGTCATGTGGCCCGCGATTCCGGTGTCTGTGTGGTTGCCACCCGTGGCGGTATCGTCGACAAGGTGGATGCGTCCCGGATCATCGTGAAAGTGAACGATGACGAAGTGAGCGAAGGTGAAGCGGGTGTAGATATCTACAACCTGACCAAATACACCCGCTCCAACCAGAACACCTGCATCAACCAGCGTCCGCTGGTGAAAGTGGGTGATCGGGTTGCTGCCCGCGACATCATGGCTGACGGTCCGTCCGTTGACATGGGTGAGCTGGCCCTGGGCCAGAACATGCGCGTGGCGTTCATGCCCTGGAATGGTTACAACTTCGAGGATTCCATCCTCATCTCCGAGAAAGTGGTGAAGGAAGACCGGTTTACCTCCATCCACATTCAGGAGCTGACCTGTATCGCCCGTGATACCAAGTTGGGTCCGGAAGAGATTACCGCTGATATTCCCAATGTTGGCGAAGCCGCGCTGTCCAAACTGGATGAATCCGGCATCGTGTACATTGGTGCGGAAGTGGAAGCTGGCGACATTCTGGTGGGCAAGGTAACGCCGAAGGGCGAGACCCAGCTAACCCCGGAAGAAAAGCTGTTGCGTGCCATCTTCGGTGAGAAAGCCTCTGACGTGAAGGATACCTCCCAGCGAGTGTCTTCCGGCGTTAAGGGCACCATCATCGACGTACAGGTATTTACCCGCGACGGCGTGGAAAAAGATGAGCGTGCCCGTCAGATCGAGCAGGCTGCCCTTGAGCAGTTCCGCAAGGATTTGAAAGACGAGTACCGTATTCTCGAGCAGGATATTCTGGAGCGTCTGCGTACCGTCATGGTGGGCAAGAAGGTCAATGGCGGCGCCGGCTTCAAGCGTGGTGCCGAGATGACCGGCGAGATCCTGGATGGCCTGGATGCCGAGAAATGGTTCGAACTGCGCCCGGCCGACGATGATGTGGCTGAACAGCTTGAGCGCGCCCAGCAGTACCTGGAGCAGCACAAGAAAGAGCAGGACGAGCGCTACAAGGACAAGCAGGCCAAGATCTCCGGTGGTGATGATCTGGCTCACGGCGTCCTGAAAGTGGTCAAGGTTTATCTGGCGATCAAACGTCGCATCCAGCCCGGTGACAAGATGGCCGGCCGTCACGGTAACAAGGGTGTGATCTCCGTGATCATGCCGGAAGAAGATATGCCGTATGACGAGAACGGTGTGCCGGTGGATGTGGTGTTGAACCCGCTGGGTGTACCGTCGCGTATGAACGTGGGGCAGATTCTGGAGACCCACCTGGGGTGGGCGGCGAAAGGTCTTGGTGAGCGTATCGGCGAAATGCTGGCCGAGCAGAAGAAGATTGCGGATATTCGTGTCTTCCTCGACAAGATCTACAACAAGGCCGGTGCCGGTGGTACTCCGGAAGACCTGGACAGCTTCAGCGATGATGAGATCATTGATCTGGCCAAGAATCTGGTAGGCGGCGTGCCTATGGCCACTGCGGTATTCGACGGTGCCAAAGAGTTCGAGATCAAGGAACTGCTGGAACTGGCAGGCCACGACCGTTCCGGTCAGGTGCAGCTGTGGGATGGTCGTACCGGTGAAGCCTTCGACCGCAAGGTGACCGTGGGCTACATGTACATGCTCAAGTTGAACCACCTGGTGGACGACAAGATGCATGCCCGTTCCACCGGTTCCTACAGCCTGGTTACCCAGCAGCCGCTGGGTGGTAAGGCGCAGTTCGGTGGTCAGCGTTTCGGTGAGATGGAAGTGTGGGCGCTGGAAGCCTATGGCGCCGCTTACACCTTGCAGGAAATGCTCACTGTTAAATCCGATGACGTGAATGGCCGTACCCGCGTTTACAAGAACATCGTGGATGGTGATCACCGCATGGATCCGGGTATGCCGGAATCCTTCAACGTATTGCTGAAGGAAATCCGTTCGCTTGGTATCAATATCGAGCTGGAAAACGACTAAGGCAGTGGGCTCCGCCGGGTAACGACGGAGCCACTGTGTACCCGGGTTTAGGAAAGAATCTAGAGCGAAAGCTCACTACGGAGGACTGGCCTTGAAAGACTTGCTGAATTTGCTCAAAAGTCAGGGACAAGTCACGGAGTTCGACAAGATCCGCATCGCGCTTGCGCCGCCGGATCTGATCCGCTCCTGGTCTTTTGGTGAAGTGAAAAAGCCTGAGACCATTAACTACCGCACGTTCAAGCCTGAGCGTGATGGTCTGTTTTGTGCGCGAATCTTTGGTCCGATCAAGGACTACGAATGCCTGTGCGGTAAGTACAAGCGTTTAAAGCATCGTGGCGTTATCTGTGAGAAGTGTGGCGTTGAAGTCACCCTCTCCAAGGTGCGTCGTGAGCGCATGGGGCACATCGAACTGGCGAGCCCCACCGCGCACATCTGGTTCCTGAAGTCACTGCCGTCCCGTATCGGCCTGATGCTGGATATGACCCTGCGTGATATCGAGCGTGTGCTGTACTTCGAATCCTTTGTCGTGACTGAGCCGGGCATGACCACGCTGGAGCGTGGGCAGCTGCTCACCGATGAAGAATACTTCGACTCCCTGGAAGAATTCGGTGACGAATTCGAAGCCAAGATGGGTGCCGAGGCTGTGCAGCAGCTGCTGATGGAGTTGGATCTGGTTGAAGAAATCAAGATCCTGCGTGAGGAAGTGGAATCCACTAACTCCGACACCAAGCTGAAGAAGCTCTCCAAGCGTCTGAAGTTGATGGAAGCCTTCAAGGATTCCGGCAACGCGCCTGAGTGGATGATTCTCACCGTGCTGCCGGTTCTGCCGCCGGATCTGCGTCCGCTGGTGCCGCTGGACGGTGGCCGTTTCGCCACCTCCGACCTGAACGATCTGTACCGCCGGGTGATCAACCGGAACAACCGCCTCAAGCGTCTGCTGGACCTGAGTGCGCCGGACATCATCGTGCGTAACGAAAAGCGTATGCTGCAGGAATCTGTGGATGCGCTGCTGGATAACGGCCGCCGCGGCCGTGCCATCACCGGTTCCAACAAGCGTCCGCTGAAGTCCCTTGCCGACATGATCAAGGGTAAGCAGGGTCGTTTCCGTCAGAACCTGCTCGGTAAGCGTGTTGATTACTCCGGTCGTTCCGTGATCGTGGTAGGCCCGACTCTCAAGCTGCACGAGTGTGGCCTGCCCAAGAAAATGGCGCTGGAGCTGTTCAAGCCGTTCATCTTTGCCAAGCTGGAAGGTCGTGGTCTGGCGACCACCATCAAGGCGGCCAAGAAAATGGTCGAGCGCGAAACTGCCGAGGTGTGGGATATCCTCGCCGAAGTGATTCGCGAACACCCGGTGATGCTGAACCGTGCACCGACCCTTCACCGTCTCGGTATCCAGGCGTTCGAGCCGGTACTGATTGAAGGCAAGGCGATTCAGTTGCACCCGCTGGTGTGTGCGGCCTTCAACGCCGACTTCGATGGTGACCAGATGGCGGTGCACGTACCGCTGACCCTGGAAGCCCAGCTCGAAGCCCGTGCGCTGATGATGTCCACCAACAACATCCTGTCTCCGGCCAATGGTGAGCCCATCATCGGACCGACCCAGGACGTGGTGCTGGGCCTGTACTACATCAGCCGTGAGCGTGTGAACGCCCAGGGCGAAGGTCAGGTCTTTGCCGACACCAAGGAAGTGATGCGTGCCCTGGCCAACAAGCAGGTGCACCTGCACGCCCGGGTTAAAGTGCGTGTCCACGAAGTGGTGAAAGACCAGCAAGGTAACGTGGAAGAGCGTACCTTCATCGTCGATACCACGCCGGGTCGCTGTAAACTGTGGGATATCGTGCCGGCGGGTCTGGGCTACGAGATGGTCAACCAGAACATGACCAAGAAGGCCATTAGCAAGCTGCTGAACACCTGCTACCGTATCCTGGGTACCAAAGAGACCTGCATCTTTGCTGACCAGCTGATGTACCTGGGCTTCCGTGAAGCCACCCTGTCCGGTTCCTCCATTGGTGTGGAAGACATGGTGATCCCGGATGCCAAGTACACCATGATCGACGCTGCCGAAGAGGAAGTGCGCGAGATCGAGGAGCAGTTCGCTTCCGGTCTGGTAACCCGCGGTGAGCGTTACAACAAGGTCGTGGATATCTGGGCGCGGACCAATGACCAGATCGCCAAGGCGATGATGGAGAACCTGAAAGTCGAAGTGGTGAAGAACCGCGAAGGCAAGGACGAAGAGCAGGGCTCCTTCAACTCCATCTTCATGATGGCCGATTCCGGGGCGCGGGGTTCTGCGGCCCAGATTCGTCAGCTGGCCGGTATGCGTGGTCTGATGGCCAAGCCGGATGGCTCCATTATCGAAACGCCTATTACCAGTAACTTCCGTGAAGGTCTGAACGTACTCCAGTACTTCATCTCTACTCACGGGGCGCGTAAAGGTCTGGCGGATACTGCACTGAAAACAGCGAACTCCGGTTACCTGACTCGTCGTCTGGTGGATGTGGCGCAGGATCTGGTGATCAACGAGAACGATTGCGGCACTGAAGAAGGCCTGCTGATGACACCGCTGATTGAAGGTGGTGACGTGGTAGAGCCGCTGCGCGAACGTGTTCTCGGTCGTGTGGTTGCCCGTGACGTGATGAACCCGCTGAATCTGGACGAAGTGGCGGTGGAAGCCGGCACCCTGCTGGACGAAGTCTGGGTTGAGCAGCTGGAAACCATGGGTGTGGACGAAGTGCTGGTGCGCTCGCCGATTACCTGTGCCACCCGCTGGGGTGTGTGTGCCACCTGTTACGGTCGTGATCTGGCCCGTGGTCATCAGGTGAATGTGGGCGAGGCTGTTGGTGTTATTGCGGCGCAGTCCATTGGTGAGCCGGGTACCCAGCTGACCATGCGTACCTTCCACATTGGTGGTGCGGCAAGCCGGGCCTCTGCGGTGTCCAGCATCCAGATCAAGCACGGCGGTAAGGTGCGTTTCCACAATGCCAAGCACGTGCAGCACAAGGATGGCCTGGTGATCGTGTCACGTTCTGCTGATCTGGCCGTTGCCGATGAGCTGGGCCGTGAGCGTGAACGTTACAAGCTGCCCTACGGTGCCACCGTGACCGTGAATGAAGGTGACGAAGTGGGTGGTGGTCAGGTTGTTGCAACCTGGGATCCACACACGCACCCGATTATCGCGGAAGTGGAAGGTAAGGTTCAGTTCGGTGATATGGAAGAAGGTATCACTGTAAACCACCAGACCGACGAGCTGACCGGCCTGACCAATATCGAAGTGCTCGGTTCCCAGAATCGCCCGTCTGCCGGTAAGGACATGCGTCCGGTAATCCGGGTAGTGGACAGCAAGGGCAAAGCCGTTGTGATGCCCAACACTGATATGCCGGCGCAGTACTTCCTGCCGGGCGGTGCGCTGTGTGGCCTGAAGGATGGCGCCAGCATCGGTGTGGGTGATGTGATTGCGCGGATTCCCCAGGAATCCTCCAAGACCCGTGACATCACTGGTGGTTTGCCCCGCGTTGCGGATCTGTTCGAAGCCCGTAACCCGAAAGAAGCCGCCATCCTGGCCGAGAAGACTGGTACCGTGTCCTTCGGTAAAGAAACCAAAGGCAAGGTTCGCTTGGTGATAACACCGGATAACAGTGATGACAATTACGAAGAACTGATTCCCAAGTGGCGTCAGCTCAACGTGTTTGAAGGTGAGCGGGTAGAGAAGGGTGAAGTGGTCTCTGATGGTCCGCTGAACCCCCACGATATCCTGCGCCTGAAAGGTGAATCCGAGCTGGCCCGTTACATCGTTAACGAAGTGCAGGAGGTTTACCGCCTGCAGGGTGTGAAGATCAATGACAAACACATTGAAACGATCATCCGCCAGATGCTGCGCAAAGTAGAGATCCTGGAAGTGGGTGAGTCTCACTTCATCAAGGGTGAGCAGGCAGAATATGCCCGCGTCATGGAAGAGGTCGACCGTCTGAAAGCCGAAGACAAGATGCTGCCGCAATATCAGCGTCTGTTGTTGGGTATCACCAAGGCTTCCCTGGCCACCGAGTCCTTCATCTCTGCAGCGTCTTTCCAGGAAACCACCCGCGTTCTCACCGAAGCGGCGGTAACCGGCAAGGAAGACGACCTGCGTGGCCTGAAAGAGAACGTGGTTGTGGGTCGTCTGATCCCGGCCGGTACCGGCTATGCCTACCACATGGACCGTCGCCGCCAGCGTGCTGACGCACGCGGGCCGGAAGCGCCGACCATGGACGAGGTGGAAGCGGCTCTGTCCGAGGCGCTTAGCTCCTCCGACGAGTAGTGCGGGCGTTTTCTTGACCCGATAATGGCGCCCGCACAAGTGGCTGGTGCCATTTCGCCCCTTCGGGGGCAACCGTAGAGATTCTCCGGCGCCTTGACGGGATGCCGGAGGCTCCCTACAATCGCTGCCCCCCATGGTTTCATGGGCGGTAATTGGGTGGCAGGGGCCGTAAACTGACGGTTTTTGTCACAGAACTGTAAGCGTGAGGCAGTAGTTTCATGGCAACTGTAAACCAGCTGGTGCGCAAGCCGCGCAAAAGCAAGGTAGAAAAGAGCGACTCCGTAGCCCTGCAGGGCTGCCCCCAGCGTCGCGGCGTTTGCACTCGGGTGTATACCACTACTCCGAAGAAGCCGAACTCCGCGCTGCGTAAAGTGTGTCGTGTGCGTCTGACCAACGGTTATGAAGTCTCTTCCTACATTGGTGGTGAAGGGCATAACCTGCAGGAGCACTCCGTAGTGTTGATCCGTGGCGGTCGTGTAAAAGACCTTCCCGGTGTTCGCTACCACACCGTACGTGGCACCCTGGATACGGCAGGCGTGCAGGACCGCAAACAGCGTCGCTCCAAGTATGGCGCCAAGCGTCCTAAGTAATACCCAGCTACCTTTTCTGAATGCCGTAGCCCGTGTGGCTGCGGAGGGATGAGTAAGGTCCGGACGGCATGCCGTTCCGGAGTCACCTGAAGCTTTCCCCGCCCAAAGCGGGAATGTTAGAGGAACACATCCGATGCCAAGACGTCGCGTTGTCGCCAAACGGGAGATCCTGCCGGATCCGAAGTTTGGAAGCCAGATTCTGGCCAAGTTCATGAACCATGTAATGGTCAGTGGTAAAAAGTCTGTATCCGAGCGTATTGTTTACGGTGCGCTGGATATTATCACCGAACGCAAAGGGGCTGATTCCCTGGAGATGTTCGAAAAGGCGCTGGACAATATCCGTCCTGCCGTCGAGGTAAAGAGCCGCCGTGTTGGTGGTGCGACTTACCAGGTTCCTGTTGAGGTTCGTCCCAGCCGTCGTACTGCTCTGGCAATGCGCTGGTTGGTTGATGCTGCACGTAAGCGTGGTGAGAAGAGCATGCCTGCTCGTCTGGCCGGCGAAGTGATGGATGCCGCTGAAGGCAAAGGCGCTGCGATGAAGAAACGTGAAGACGTGCATCGTATGGCCGAGGCCAACAAGGCCTTCTCCCACTTCCGCTTCTAAAGGCAGAAGACAAGCGAGTGAAACCGGCCTGTGTACAGGCCGGTTTTTGTATTTGAACCAGTGAATCGAGGTTAGCACCGTGGCTCGTAAGACTCCTCTTAATCGCTATCGCAACATCGGTATCTGTGCGCACGTAGATGCGGGCAAGACCACTACTACCGAGCGTATTCTTTTCTACACCGGTGTGTCTCACAAAATTGGTGAGGTGCACGACGGTGCTGCCACCATGGACTGGATGGAGCAGGAACAGGAGCGTGGTATTACCATTACCTCCGCTGCGACCACCACTTTCTGGCAGGGCATGGACCAGCAGTACGATCAGCACCGTATCAACATCATTGATACCCCCGGGCACGTTGACTTCACTATTGAAGTAGAGCGTTCCTTGCGTGTACTCGATGGTGCCGTGGTGGTGTTCTGTGGTTCTTCCGGCGTTGAGCCGCAGTCCGAGACTGTATGGCGCCAGGCCAATAAATATGAAGTGCCGCGTATTGTGTTCGTCAACAAGATGGACCGCGCTGGCGCAGATTTTGACTCCGTTTGTAACCAGATTCGCAAGCGTCTGGGTGCTTCCGTTGTGCCGATTCAGTACAACATCGGTACGGAAGATAACTTCAAGGGTGTTGTCGACCTGATCCGGATGAAGGCTATCTACTGGAACGAAGACGACATGGGGATGACCTACGAAGAGAAGGACATCCCGGACGACATCAAGGCGCGTTGTGACGAGCTCCGTGAGCAAATGACGGAAGCGGCAGCAGAAGGCTCTGAAGAGCTGATGGAAAAGTACCTGGAAGAAGGTGACCTTTCCAATGACGATATCAAGGCGGGTCTGCGTAAGCAGGTTCTGGCCAACGAAATCGTTCTCGGCTTGTGTGGTTCCGCGTTCAAAAACAAGGGCGTTCAGGCGCTGCTCGACGCAGTTATCGAATTCCTGCCGGCCCCGGATGAAGTAAAAGCTATCCAGGGTGTGCTGCCGGATGGCGAAACCGTGGAAGCGCGTAAGTCTTCCGACGATGAGCCGTTCTCTGCGCTGGCTTTCAAGATCGCTACCGACCCGTTTGTGGGGTCTCTGACCTTCATTCGTGTCTACTCCGGTGTGCTGAATTCCGGTGATAGCGTGATGAACTCCGTACGCGAGAAGAAAGAGCGTGTGGGGCGTTTGCTGCAAATGCACGCAAACAGCCGTGAAGAAATCAAGGAAGTACTGGCGGGTGATATCGCGGCCTGTGTTGGCATGAAGGACGTCACTACCGGTGACACCCTGTGTGACATGAAGAGCCCGATCGTTCTGGAACGTATGGAATTCCCGGATCCGGTAATCTCCGTTGCTGTGGAGCCCAAGTCCAAGGCAGACCAGGAAAAAATGGGTCTGGCGCTGGGTCGTCTCGCGCAGGAAGATCCGTCTTTCCGTGTGAAGACCGACGAAGAAACCGGCCAGACCATTATCTCTGGCATGGGCGAGCTGCACCTGGATATTCTCGTGGATCGCATGAAGCGTGAATTCAAGGTGGAAGCGAATATCGGTGCGCCGCAGGTGGCATACCGCGAAACCTTCACCCGTGCTGCGGACGTGGACGGTAAGTTCGTGAAGCAGTCCGGCGGTCGTGGTCAATACGGTCACGTTAAGGTCAAGTTTGAGCCTATCGATCGTGATGAAGAGTTCCAGTTCGAGGAACAGATTCACGGTGGTTCCGTACCCAAGGAATACTTTGGTGCGGTACAGAAGGGTATCGATGAACAGCTGCAAGCCGGTGTGCTGGCGGGCTACCCGATTCTGGGCGTGAAAGCGACTCTGTACGATGGTTCCTACCACGAGGTGGATTCCAACGAAAACGCTTTCCGTATGGCGGGTGCCCTGGCTGTGAAGAACGCAGCCAAGGAAGCCGGTGCGGTACTGCTTGAGCCGATGATGAAGGTAGAAGCGGTAACCCCGGAAGACTACATGGGTGACGTGATGGGTGACTTGAACCGTCGCCGTGGTATCGTTCAGGGCATGGAAGACACCATGGCCGGCAAGATTATTCGTGCCGAGGTGCCTTTGTCTGAAATGTTCGGTTACGCTACTGATCTGCGTTCCATGTCTCAGGGTCGTGCCAGCTACTCCATGGAGTTCCTGAAGTACGCTGAGGCACCAAAGAATATCGCTGATGAAGTCATCAGCGGCAAGAAATCTTAAATTTACGGTTAATTTGTTAAAGGTATAGAGCCGTGGCTAAGGAAAAGTTCGAACGTAATAAACCGCACGTAAACGTAGGCACCATCGGTCACGTTGACCATGGTAAAACCACCCTGACTGCCGCGCTGACCCGCGTGTGTGCAGAAGTCTGGGGCGGTAGCGCCATTGCTTTCGATGGTATTGATAATGCCCCGGAAGAGCGTGAGCGTGGTATTACCATCGCGACCTCACACGTAGAGTACGATTCTCCGACTCGTCAC
>NZ_LWEZ01001195.1:0-25653 GCF_001634945.1 Alcanivorax sp. HI0044 | reverse complement strand
GCTGGGATGGCCGACCCTGTTCTGTCATCGCCTGGAAGTGGACGAGAAAGGCCGGATCACCGACTACAAACTGCGCCAGAAAGACCCGAAGCGGGCCTCGGTTATTGCGTTCCACAGCCTGAACTACCGGGTCATTTCCGCCGGTGATTCCTATAACGACACCACCATGCTGGGTGAAGCCGAGCAGGGCATCCTGTTCCATGCCCCAGACAACGTGATCGCCGAGTTTCCGCAGTTTCCGGCAGTGCACAGCTACGACGACCTGAAGAAAGAGATCATCAAAGCCAGCGAGCGTGATATTCCGCTGTAGGGCACGCTGCACGCAACACGCTTCATGCAACAACGCGAAGCGAGTCTATGAAACCTTGAAATGAAAAGCCGCGACCAAACTTGGGTGCGGCTTTTCTGTTGGTGAGGCGTGCTGCTCGATGTGGCCCTACATAAACCTGTCTTCCAGGGCGCCCATCAGCCTGGCAACCTTGAAGCGGCTCTCTTCATACTCCGCCTCGGGTATCGAGTCGAAAACAATGCCTCCTCCGCCGTGGCAATAGAGATTGTCGCCTTGGGTTTGCAGGGTGCGAATCAGGATATTGCTGTCCAGGTTCCCTTGGTCATCCATCCAGAAGAAGCTGCCGCAATAGGCCCCGCGGGGTACCGGCTCCAGCTCGGCGATGATTTCCATGGCTCGTTTTTTGGGTGCCCCAGTAATCGATCCCCCCGGAAAGGCGCTCAACAAGGCCTGAAGCGGAGTGATATCAGCCTTCAGGGTGCCAGTGATGGTGCTAACCAGATGCTGCACATTACTGAACCGGCGCAGTTCGAAAAGCGGGGATGCCTGGATGCTGCCGGATTCACAGCTGATGCCCAGATCATTGCGGAGCAAGTCCACAATCATCAGGTTCTCGGCCTGATCCTTGGGGTTGGCCTGCAACTCGTCGGCCAAAAAATCATCCTCTTTGGGGGTGCGCCCTCGTGGCCGGGAGCCCTTGATCGGTTCCGTAATTACCTGCCGATTCCTGATGGAGAGAAACCGTTCCGGAGAGACCCCGAATACACTGCTTCCATCCTCGTTCTTGAAGAAGCAGCTGTGCGGAGCAGGGTGGGCCTGTTGCAATGCCAGCCAGGCTTCCAGGGTGGAGCCCCTGAAGCGGGTTGAAAAACGTTGGGCAAGATTGACCTGGTAACAGTCTCCCGCGCGCAGGTAATCACGGATCCTGGCAAGGCTGTCCAGATAGTCATTCCGCGTTTGTTCGGGCTGAAACGCGGATGTCAGAGCAAAGCTGGCTGGCTTTGTTTCTGTTGCCCAGGAATCACCCGGTTCGTTTCTGCCGGGCGCATCCTTATACAGGTAGACCCATGCCGAGTAGTGCGCAGCCGTTAATCCCTGCAATTCGGCACCGGCCTCATAGGGCAGGATGCCAGCAGCGAAGCAAAAATCCCCCGCCAGCGCTTGCTCCACACTGGCCTGTAACTGCTGCAGCTCAGCCCGAGAGCGCGCGCGCAGCACCGCATCTGGCTCGCCGAGCCAGCGTAGTTCGCCATCAGATTGAAAAACGCAACGGAAAGTCATGGCCGGCCAGAGTAAAATGGGTTGGCTAGTCTAACCCTGTAACGCAACGATGCCCAATCCTGTTACTGCGGGTAACAGTTCAGACGGAAAGGGCACGACACCGTATCGGGCGAGAACCTGCTACGGATGTGCCAAATTAGATAAAATTCAATGATTACAGATAGATAGGTATGCCTTTGTGGCCAAAACCATTTTGTAACGGGCATATTTGTTTTTGTAACTGTTGTGTTAACGTAACTACGTGCTCTGCGAAGACTGGGGCGCACATAAGCATTACAACAACGTTGTGCACACGAGGAGAACAATATGAATTTCAAGAAACTTGCTCTGGCTGCCGCTGTAGCCGTCGCGCCGATGAGCGCCCTGGCTCTCGAGCCGATGCAGGATGAAGCCCTGTCCAGCGTGACGGGTCAGGACGGTATCAGCATGACCATTGACGGTAGCATCACAACCGACGTGTGGATTGAAGATACAGACGGCCTGGATGGTGCTGACGGCGGTGCTGGTTTCATGACCATCGCTGGTCTTAATGTCGATTTGGACGGTGTTACGATCGATATCGATGCGGGCGGTTCTGCCACTGGCGCAAACACTGGTGTACTTCAAGTTGCTATTGGTATCCCCAATGACATCACTCTGACTAATTTGTCGATTGGCGTTCAGGGTTCCAGCGCAGCGACCGCTGGTGCAAGCGCTGACAACTCTCGCCTTGGTGATATTACAAATTCCACTGAGGTGTTGAGCGTTGGTACTTTGACACTAGCTGCTTCAGATTTGATTATGCAGCTGGGTCCTGATGCAGGTACACCTGCTGTTGGCACCGCCAACTTCCTTGAGCTGAGCGGTACCGTAAACGTGTCTTTGGATGATGTTCAGCTGTATGGCGGTACTAGCAATGCCGGCTGGATTGGGGCAGAAAACATCTCCGTTAATAACTTGGTACTCGGTGATGGCACCGATAATACTACTGCCAACCTGACCTCAACCGGTCTGGAGCTTACGGTGAGCACTACCGCGAATGATGTTGGTGTTGACATCTCCCGTCTGACTTTGGGTGATGGCTCTGCGGCGGCTCTGGGTAATGTCTACCTGACTGGTCTTGATCTCGGTGGTACTACGGTGGCCATCTCTGGTCACTAATAACGGCTGCAACTTCGGTTGCGAGTTGAAAAATACCCGGGCTTGCCCGGGTATTTTTTTGTTTCGAGGAAGGCAGATCTATAGGCGTCGTTGAATGCAGAAAAGGATAACGGTAGAACAGTTGCGAGGGCAGGTTGCACAGCTCTGCCGGGCTGGGCAGCTTGTGAGGGCCGTTGAGGTGCTAACAGCCTTGGCGGGAAAAGGCGTTTGGGATTATGGCTGCCTGCACACCATAGTGGATGCGGCACTCGCAAAGGATAGCGCCAGCTTGGTTAAGCCCTTGGTTGACCGTGTGATAAAACACAGGAGCGGCGAATGGCAGGGTTGGGAGCTGCGTTACAAGCTGTTTCGTGCTTCGGCGCGCTGGTCGGATGCCTTGGTGGCACTTCACAAGATCGAGAAATTGTCGTCGGCTTCCATGGCTTGGGTTTGGCTGGCCAAAGCGGAAGCGCTTGAGCATTTGCTGAGACCGGAGGAGGCGATGCAGGCGCTGGATCACCAGGCTGAGCTGGAAGCGGTGTCAGGGAATTCACGGCATTGGTATCTCAGGGCGACGGTATTGCTGCAACTCAAGGACCGCCAAGCGGTGATTGAGAGCATCGAGCCAGTGCTACAATCCTTGCCAGAGGATCAATACGTGGCCAGTGCCTGGAAAGTAGTGGGCAAGGCACTGGATGCATTGGGCCGTTATGAGGAGGCGTTTGCCGCCTTCAAGCGTGCCAACAGCATCCTGGCCAAGACCCAAAATATTGCCGAGAATCCGCTGCGCAGGCGGATTGAGGTGTATCGCTCGCTTTACGACAAGGAGTGGGTCGCGCAATGGGAGCATTATTTTACGGATAATGAGCCAGTATTTCTGGTTGGCTTTCCTCGCTCGGGAACCACATTGCTGGAACAGGTGTTGGACGCTCATGCAGGCATTCAGGCGCTGGAAGAGCCGCCAACGACAGCGAGAGTGATGCAGGCGTTGATCCCATGGCTAAATGCGTCGGCCATAAAGGATGGCGCCATGAAGGCGTCCCAGGGCTGGAAAGAGCAATGGCTTGCCGGTTTCCGCTATATGAGCAATATACCAGAAAGCCAGATTAAAGCGCTTCGTAGCACCTATTTTCAGGTGGTAAGCGAGCGGCTGCGGCGAGACAAACGGAAATTGCTGATCGATAAAATGCCGCTGAACTCGGTGGAAATCGGCTTGATTCTTCGCTTGTTTCCGAAGGCCAAATTTATTGTTGCCGTACGCCACCCTTGCGACAGTGTGCTTAGTGGTTACATGCAGTCCTTTCAGATGAATGAGTCCATGGCCAATTTTGTGGATCTGGAGGTGGCGGCGACATTTTACAGAAATGTTATGAGCTTGCTTTGGCAATATGAGGATGTCTTTGCCTTGTCCGAGCGTATGCACACAATTCGCTATGAGGATGTGGTGGCGGACTTGGGTGCAGAGGCAAAAAAGATACTGTCTTTCCTCGGTCTACCGTGGGATGACGCCGTTCTGGATTTTGACCTGCATGCGAAACAAAGGAAAACCTTGGCCACGCCCAGCTATGGCGGGGTGACCCAGAAAATTTACACCGATTCAGTTGGCCGCTGGAGGCATTACGCTCCATGGCTGGAGCCTGTATTGCCACAATTCAAAGCGACTGCTGAGCGTTATGGGTATGACCTTTCCGTGTAGCCTAATGTGAGTTGCCAATGGGGAAGGGTGTGTGGTCGCAGTCTTTATGTCCCTGAGCGGGTTGTAACCCATTGATTTTATAAGTTGCGATGGTGGCGAGCACTTGGAATGACCGCTAAGCTCGCGTCTTTGCTTCTTCGGCGAATTAACATGGTTGCCTGTGCTGGGTGACGTGGTTAACATGTCTGACCATATTGGACACAAACAATAACAATAATGCTGGATGCCATAGATGCTGACTTCCATGCTGGGTGTGGCGCTGATATTTTTTGCAGCCAATGAGTCTGTTGTGATCGAACCCCCCAAGAAAGGGGAGGTCTACTACGAACACCCGACGACACCAGTGCCATTACGTGAACGGGATATCGTGGTTAAACCGGTATCTGAGTTCCGTTATCACAATGTTACGCGCCAGGCGTATGACTATTCCTGTGGCTCTGCAGCCCTTACGACGGTGCTTAATCAGTATCTTGGACGCCAGTTCCAGGAGCGCCAGATCATGGAAGGGCTGTTGCGATTTGGTGAAACGGATAAGATTGTCGAGCGCCGAGGATTTTCCCTTCTTGATATGAAGCGTCTGGCGACAGCACTGGGCCACCCTAGTGGGGGGTTTAGAGCCGAAATGTCAGATATTAAGACGCTGGATCACCCCGCTATTGTTCCGATCGCTTATGGTGGGTTTAAGCATTTCGTTGTGCTTAAGAAGTATCAGAATGGCCATGTCTATGTTGCCGATCCTGCTTTGGGGAATATCAGTTTCAGTGAGACAAAGTTTCAGGAAGTCTGGGATCAAAACGTACTCTTTATCGTGTTCCCGAACGGTTTTGAGCCTCAGGATGGGCTCCAGTTAACGGATTATGATCTGCGCCTGATGGATGAACGAACCATTAACCGTTGGGCATTCGAAGTGTTTCCAGTGTTTACTGCGCCAATAGAAAACTGGGCAGACAAGGCCAGTACTCTCGAGAGAGTGCAGATCACAGAAGACGACGGTAGCAAACGCGTAATTAACGTGCCGACGCGAACCTACTTCCACAAATAAAGCCTGCAGTGGCTAATAACAACCAGAACAAAGGAAGGCTTGCATGAAAATGATGTCTGGGAAGGTTGCAGCAACTGCTGCTTTCATGTTGTTGCAGCATGTTGCCTGGGCGGCAGATAGCGTGGAAGAAGCACGTGATGCCTTGCAGACCCAAGAAGATGATGTCACGCAGGAAAAAAACCTGGAAGAGGTGTTCCAGGCAGCGGAAAAACAATACTCGCTTTTGCCAAGTGGCCAGATGTCGCTCAATTTCTCTGCCAATTACAATTATTATCGTGATGATCGTATTGATATCGCGATTGATGAAAATTCAGGCAGCATTAGCCGGTTCCGGGTCGAGCAGGATGCACAGCACGCTTTTTCGTCGTCTCTTTCCCTTGATTACGGTATCTGGAATAACCTGACGTTTAACACGCGCCTGCCTGTCTCCTATAAATACGATACCCAGAAAGATGTCTCTCAAGCGGCGCTGGGCGATGTTTCATTCAGCTTGCGTTATCAGCCCTTTCCGGTAAAACCAGGCGCAATGAATACCACTTTGTATACCACGTTGAGTACGCCAACAGGGGATAGCCCCTACGACATTAATACGCGTGAAGAGGTGTCGAGTGGCTCGGGGTATTACTCTTTGGGTGCTGGCGTCAGCGCGAGTAAAGTTATTGATCCAGTCGTGCTTTTCGGCTCTGTAGGGTACACCTACGCGTTTGACGCCACCGGGTTGAATCAGCTGCGAGGAAACCAGATTCTGCGCGAAGTGCAGCCGGGCGATAGCCTGAATTTCTCCATGGGCTTTGCGTATGCGCTTTCATATGAGGTGTCCCTGAGCGCGAGTTATCAGCAATCGTATAATTTCGATACCAATTTTATTTTCGAAAGTTATTCCGCTCAGTCAGAAGATTCCACATCCAGTGTCGTGAATACGTCACTGGGCTTGCGTACTTCCAGCAACCGCATTGTGAACTTGAGTTTTGGCTTTGGTTTAACCGAAGACTCCCCAGATGTGCTGCTTGGCATTTCTATGCCGATCGATTTCTCAGGCCTGAAGCCAGGTGCTTAAGCCGTTACAAGCAGTCGGAAGGGGTATGCCATGAAAAAGAACAATAAGCAGCTTGGCGTGAAACTGCTTGGCCTGATTGCCAGTTTGGCGGTGGGGCTGACTCATGCCCAGCTTGCTAACAACATCGCTCTTGATGTGAGAGCAATGAGTATGGGGCATGCGGTTACCGCTGATCCTCCCGGGATTATGGCCATTCACTTCAATCCGGCTGGCTTGGCGAAGCTGGATGGTCGCCGTGTGGAGTTGCAGTTCGTGGGTGCGGATTTTCAGCTGGAGTCAGAGTTTTCAGCGCCGCCAGGATATAACGTTTTTGGGTTTTCGGACGACCCCATCGTCTGTAGCGATGCTCCCGATGATGGCGTGGATTACTGTCGCGAGTTCAAATCTGCAACCAGTACGGTGGAAGGCATTTCTCTGTATGTGCCGTTTATTAATGATACGGTAGATCTGCCGCCTGGGCCGCTTATTGCCGGGCCGCTTCCTTCATTTTCTATTCGACCAGCTGGCTCTAAATTCACCTTTGGTACCGCAACCTATTTGCCGCTGGCAGCTGGGTTCTACCGGGATGAAGATGATGTGGGTAACTATATGGGTGAGCGTATGGCGCTGGAGCGCATCACCTATCTGTCGCCTTCTGTGGGCTATCGGGTTAACGATGAGCTTATGCTGGGTGCTTCCATCGGCATGAGCTTTCAGGCGATCGCTCTGGAGCAGGATTTCCGAGCGCCTAACGAACTGCTGGGGTTTGCACGAACTCTTGATGAAAGTATCTGTGCTCCCTTCCAGGGGGAGTCAAATATTGCGCTCGACCTGATCCTTTTTGGTATTTGTCGCCCTGAGGAAGGCCTTGGGCCGTTTAAAAACCTTGCCTCGCTGGATGTCTCCATGGACCAGCGTTTCAGTCCGTCCTATAACCTGGGGGTGTTGTGGGAGCCGAATGATCGCTTTGCATGGGGAGCCGTGTGGCGTTCAGAGGCTAAAACGCACATGAAAGGGGATTACAAAATTTCCTATTCCAACGCCGCGCGCTCCACCATTAATGGTATTGGTGGCTCGGCAACCGGTGCCATTGCCTTGGCTGTATTGGGTATTCCCTCCTACGTTCCTGAAGAGGAAGTGGGCAAGGTAAGCATGGATTTAACCATGCCAGCTACTTTTCAGACAGGTATCAAATTCAAGCCCACCGAACGACTGCAACTTAATGTCGATGCGGTTTGGGCGGACTACAAAGAGTGGGACGCATTCAATATCGTCTTCGACCGTAGTTCTGCGGTGCTGAGTCTGGCACGACTGTTTTCGCCTGGCTCCACGTCTACACAGTTAAGTTACCCACTGAATTTCCAGTCCACGTGGAACCTGGCGTTTGGTGCAGCATATGATTTGACCGGTCGAATTCAGTTAAGGGCAGGTTATGAGCCCCGAGCGTCAGCAATTCCTGAAGATAGAAGAAGCCCCATGGTGCCGATTAATGAAGCACGTTATTACAGCTTGGGCCTGGGTTATAAATGGGATAAAGATACAGATATCGATCTTGGTATCGGCCAGCTGCGCAGCAAAGATGAAATCCCTGCTAACACGAGTTGTGCTGCCAACTGCACAGGGATCGACAATGTTGTGTACAACCCGTATGCAGGTTTGGACATCAAGACTGAAGCGACGGTGACTATCGTCGGCTTGGCGTTCCGAACCAAATTCTAGTTTGTAGGCAAGAAATGTTCGTTTGCAAAAAATCTGCTGTAAGAAATGTTTATAGCGGAGGTTTGCAGGCGATGAGCCTGATAACCACCGGCAACTCTATGCAACGATTAGCCCTGTTATCTCTGCTGCTTTTGCTGAGTGCTTGCCAGAATCAATCTGGTAACACGAGGAGCAATAGCGAAGGGTTTTACGTATACACTGACGCCCAAGGAAATCTGGTAACAATGCGGCGCGCGGAGACAAAGGCCGCGCCAAAAAATGGTGGACGAGAGGCCTACCAGCAGAGCGCAGCTGTAACCTCAAAAGTCGACCCGACCTCCGAAGCGTTTTCGCAGAGCGATGTTGATGATTACCGCCCCAGTGAAGAAGTCGATGAGGAATTGGCGGCAAGAGAGAATGAGCGTTTCATTACCTATGTGGATGAAATGGGTCAGTTAGTCAGTCGTCCTTTGGATATGAAAGCAGAGCGTAAAGCCGCTCAGGACGCTCCTGCTCCTTATGAAGAGGTTGCCGAGGACGCGTTTTTGGAGACCTACAGAGCATTACGGGCAGATTGCTGTATGCATCTTATTGAGACGGCCAAGCCTCTGGAGCCAGGCGCAGAGAGTGTCGTGACGTTTGATCGTGAAAGTCTGGTTTTGAAAGGCGATTCGCCATGGCGGGCAGTGGCCTTCGCTCCGGCCGACGAGGTGTCGGAGGTTTCCCTGGTATCCTTTATCAGAAAGAAAGGGTATTTGGGTGCAGAGTTGTTATGGCTGAATTCAAAAGGCGTGCCGGTCATGATGATTGATCAGCCGTTTAGCAGGAAATACCCGGAAACATGGTATCGTTACGGGTACCTGCAGGGAACCTTGGAGCGTGAACAGGGTCAACACTATCTCATTGTTTTTCTTCCTTATTTGGACGCTCGGCCAGCTTCTGATGGCTTGAAACAGGTAATTGAAGGCGAACTGGTTCTGTCTGCACCATAGCAGGCCTAACAACCATATCGCGAGCTCACAGGTATAACGTATGCGATTTATTTTAATTCTGGCAGCACTATCGATGGGTTTGGCCGGTTGCAATGGCGGCGAAGATTTCTCTGATGCAACTATTCCAGGTTGCCCGGCCGGTGCTGGTTGTCAGCCTAATACCCGTGGTGAGGTGCTGGTCGAGCTGGTTGGGCCGCGGGTGCATAACCTTGGGTATAGCTGTACGGGGAGCAATGTCGTCTATTTCACCAATCAAGATGAAGAGCAATCCGTCAGCAGTACTGGTGCGCAAGTGACTATTCCTGCTTTTAACGCTTTATGTCCTGCCGGCACCAGTGGAGTAGAGTTTTTGGTCGGCGATGCGTTATTTGAAGGCCACTATATTTCTTTGGGTGAGCTTGTGTTCCCTGCCGACGCCTTGGCGGAAAGTTATACAGTGACGGTTTCTGATTTGGTGATTTCACCTAGAAGGGAAGCAGCCACGGTGTCAGCGCAGGTGAGAAATGTGGCTGCGTTCATTCAAGGGCTGGATACAGATTCCGCCAATGAGGCTTTTGTAAATATTCCGAATGAGGCCCATGACGTGGCTGAAGCTTTAGTGGAGCAGGCGGTTGGCGACAGCAACGTGTCGACTGATACAGCGCTTCAGGAAACCTTTGAGCTGGAAGATTATAATGATTTTCTGGCAGCTTGGGGGAATGGTGCTGAGGGTAACGGTTATTTCGCAGAGGTGAATGACGCGGTAGCGGGCGGTGTCGCGCAGCTTAATCCAAGCTCGGCTATTCCCTTGGCAAATGTGCTAGAGGCCGACCGTTATTCTTTCGCCGGAAATTACCGCTTTGATACCTGCCGAAGCCAAATTTCGCTGCTGTTTTGTGATCAGCTTCCGGACTCTATTGTGGGTATAGACTTGCGCTTCCCTGATGGGACCATTGTAGATGGGCAGGAAGTCACTGCTGAGCCTCCTTTGATACTACCCAACGGCCGCGTTTTGGGCTTGGGTAAGGCTGTGAAGACGCAGGGTGAGGGTGAAGACCTGGAAACACTCACCACCCTTGTGGCGTTTTCGCAAAATGCGACTGTCGATGAAACACTGCAACTGGATGGTGAGGTTCTCTCGGTCGAGGCCGGGGCAGATGTACAGATTAGTTTCAAAGGACGCTTTCTCAATAAGCGAATTTATAGTGCTTTTCTGCCCGACCGGGCTGAAGATGACACCAAAAATGATATACAGCGCGATTATCCCTCATTAAGCCCGGATTTACAGGAAGCCGAAAAAGGTGAGGCGACAGGCCGCTTGCTGGGCGGCGATGACGTTGAATTGCCTCTCACTTCGGAAGTGCTTACCGTGCCCCAAGTCGTTCCTGATCAAGCATATATTAATGATCTGTCGGCGGCTGGTCCCTTCACTGTTCGTTTGATGCGGGCATGTTTACAAGAGGATATTGATGAGGCCGGGTCTACATGCCGTCCTATAGATAATGAGGAATTTGAAATAGGCGATAGTGCAAGCGAAAACTATCCAACAGAAATTCTGGTTCCTGTTGAAGAGGAAATGCCTAGAGTGGCAAGCGATGTCGACAATACCACGGAGTTTTGTGTCGCGGTGGTTAGTGATGCGGGTAATCCGGATAATGGTCTGGTCACTGCCGGGCCGCTTGGAAATTGCGACCAGTGGGATGTGGGCTTTGTGAGTCGCACCCTTGAAGATCCTGATAATTCAAACAGAAGCGCTAACCTCACTTTGCTGTTGGCGCCGGGGGCAGAAAACAGTGGTGCCGCAAACTTCGGTGTCACTATTCTGGGGCGAGTAGACATGAATGACGCTTGTTATCCGCTGTATCGTACAGGCGGTCCCAATGATTCTACCGGTTTTGATAACAAGGTCCGTGCTGCCTGGGTTGATGATTTCTACCCCGTTATCCAGTCGAAGGAATGGCGGGAGGCGCTTGCGGAAGGTGAAACGCTTAGCGATGATCAGCAAGCCTTCCTGTTTTCCATTGGGCGTGGCGCCGTGCAGTTCTTTGCCGGCGCCCCCGGCGGTGGCTGCGATCCACTGGTGCCTTGATGGTTTAAGTCAGGCATTGTCAACAATTGCCCTTGAAGTCCCTATTGTTAGGGCGTAAAGTCCAGCCCGGTCGTTGAAATTGTCAACAATCGGGCTTTTTTATGTCTGTCACTGCACCGGAATCTGCACGTACCCTGGCTGATCGGGTTTTCGCCCGCTTGCAGGACGATATTGTGCGTGGCGAGATTCCGCCCGGCTCCAAAGTCAGCGAAACCGAGCTGGCAGGGCGCTACGGTGTCAGCCGTGGCCCGCTCCGCGAAGCCATCCGTCGCCTCGAATCCCGCAAGCTGTTAGAGCGTGTTGTCCATGTGGGCACTCGTGTTGCCTCCCTGAGCTTCGATGACCTCATCGAAATCTACCATGTGCGCGAAGCGCTGGAAGGCATGGCGGCGCGGTTGGCTGCTGAGCAAATGTCCGCTGAGGAAGTCAACGGCCTCTATGACGTGCTGGCCCAGCATGAGCAGCAGCAGGATCTGCAACAGGACACCGCCTATTTCCAGCGAGAGGGCGACCTGGATTTCCATTACCGCATTATCCAGGGCAGCCACAACGGGACCCTCAGCCAGATGCTGATTGGTGAGCTTTACCATCTGGTGCGCATGTACCGTTATCAGTTTAGCTCGGTGGCCAATCGTCCCCAGAAAGCCCTTAACGAACATCGCCGTATCGTGGAAGCCATTGAAGCTCGCGATGGCGAGATGGCGGAACTGTTGATGCGCCGCCATATCAGTAGTGCCCGCAAGAACATCGAAACCCAATATGCCGCTCACAAGGCGGAAAACCTGAAATCGGATAACTAGGAGAACGCCATGTCAGCAAACCTGACCGCCGGCGGCCGCTTCCGTAAAGCGCTCGCGGAAGAAAAGCCCCTGCAAATCATGGGAACCATCAACGCCTATGCGGCAATGATGGCGGAACAGGTTGGCTACCGTGCCATCTACCTGTCCGGTGGCGGTGTGGCCAATGCCAGTTACGGTATGCCGGACCTGGGCATGACCAGCATGAACGATGTGCTGGAAGACGTGCGTCGTATCTCCAGTGCCGTGGAAACGCCGCTGCTGGTGGATATTGATACTGGCTGGGGTGGGGCGTTCAACATTTCCCGCACCGTTAAGGAAATGATCAAGGCCGGCGCTGGTGCGGTACACCTGGAAGATCAGGTTGCCCAGAAGCGCTGCGGCCACCGCCCGAACAAGGAAATCGTCTCCCAGGAAGAAATGGTCGACCGGGTAAAAGCGGCCGTTGATGGCAAGACTGACGACGATTTTTTCATCATCGCCCGTACCGATGCCTTCCAGAAAGACGGTCTGGAAGCAGCGATTGAGCGTGCTCGTGCCTGCATCGACGCTGGTGCTGACGGTATCTTCGCAGAAGCAGTACATACCCTGGAAGATTATCAAGCCTTCAAGAAAGGCCTGGGCGATGCGCCATTACTGGCAAACATTACCGAATTTGGTGCCACCCCGCTGTTCAGCCGCGAAGAGCTGGCCGAGGCCGGCGCCGATATGGTCCTGTATCCACTGAGCGCTTTCCGTGCCATGAACAAAGCGGCGCTGCAGGTGTACCAGAGCATCCGTGAACAGGGCCACCAGAAAGACGTGGTAGACATCATGCAGACACGTATGGAGCTGTATGATTTCCTGAACTACCACGATTATGAGCAGAAACTGGATGCACTCTTCGCCAAGGGCAAGGGTTAAGCGAACACGATCATTGTAGGAGCGGCGCTTGAGCCGCGAACCCGCGACCAACGTTGCCAGCCCTTCGCGGCCCAAGCGCCGCTCCTACAGAAAAGATTCCGCCACGGCGGTTGAACAAAAGATTCAAAAGGAGATAGATCATGGCAGAAGCAAAAAAACTCGGCGGCGCAGGTCTGCGTGGCCAGGTAGCCGGTAAAACCGCACTTTCCACTGTAGGTGTTTCTGGCTCAGGCCTGACCTACCGCGGTTACGACGTTAAGGATCTGGCGGAAAACTGTGAATTTGAAGAAGTGGCGCACCTGATTCTCAAGGGCGCGCTGCCGACTCAGGCTGAACTGGATGCCTACAAGACCAAGCTGCAAGGTCTGCGAAGCCTGCCAACAGAACTGAAAACCGTTCTCGAGCAGATTCCGAAAGAGGCTCACCCCATGGACGTGATCCGCACCGGTTGTTCCATGCTGGGCAATCTGGAACAGGAAGACACTAGCACGATGGGTGTCTTCCCGACCCAGGAAGCTTGTGTCGATCGCATGCTGGCCTGTTTCCCGTCCATCATCTGTTACTGGTATCGCTTCAGTCACGATGGTGTGCGTATTGACGAAAACACTGGCGATGCCTCTATCGGTGCGCACTTCCTGCACATGCTGCGTGGCGAGAAGCCCAACGAGCTGCATGAGCGTGTTATGAACGTTTCGCTGATTCTGTATGCAGAGCATGAGTTCAATGCCTCTACGTTTACCGCCCGTGTTTGCGCTTCCACACTGTCCGATATTCACAGCTGCATCACTGGTGCTATCGGCACCCTGCGTGGCCCGCTGCATGGTGGCGCCAACGAAGCGGCCATGGACATGATCGAAAAATTCACCGATGCGGATCATGCCGAGAAAGAAATGATGGGCATGCTGGAGCGTAAAGAGAAGATCATGGGCTTTGGCCATGCAATCTATACCGAATCCGATCCGCGCAACGCCATCATCAAACAGTGGGCCGAAAAGCTGGGCCAGGATGTGGGCGATACCGTGTTGTATCCGGTGTCCGTGCGTTGTGAAGAAGTCATGTGGCGCGAGAAGAAACTGTTCTGCAACGCCGATTTCTTCCATGCGTCTGCCTATTTCTTCATGGGCATTCCGACCAAGCTGTTCACCCCGATTTTCGTGATGAGCCGCCTGACCGGTTGGGCCGGCCACGTAATGGAACAGCGTGCAGACAACCGCATTATTCGTCCGAGCGCGGATTACACCGGTGAAGAACTGCGGGCGGTAACGCCGATCGCTGAGCGGGGTTGATTCGCTCTTACTGTAGGAGCTTGCTTGCAAGCGAAGGGTTCGCCTGCAAGCAGCCTCCTACGGAGATATAGATCCCAAGATTCACCCAGACAAGAGATCCCCAGGCTATGAACACCGAATACCGCAAATCCCTACCCGGCACCGAGCTGGACTATTTCGACACCCGCGCGGCGGTCGATGCGATCCAGCCTGGGGCCTATGCAAAACTTCCATACACTTCCCGAATTCTGGCAGAGCAGCTGGTGCGCCGTTGTGCACCTCAGGATTTGACCGGTGCGCTCAAGCAGCTCATCGAACGCAAACGCGACCTGGACTTTCCCTGGTATCCGGCCCGCGTTGTCTGCCATGACATTCTCGGCCAGACCGCGCTGGTAGACTTGGCCGGCCTGCGTGATGCCATCGCCGAGAAGGGCGGTGATCCGTCCCAGGTGAACCCGGTGGTGCCGACCCAGTTAATCGTTGACCACTCCCTGGCCGTGGAGCACCCCGGTTTTGAAGAGGGCGCGTTCGAAAAGAACCGCGCGGTGGAAGAGCGCCGCAATGAGGACCGGTTCCATTTCATCAACTGGACTAAAACCGCCTTCGATAACGTGGATGTGATCCCCCCGGGTAACGGCATCATGCACCAGATCAACCTGGAAAAGATGTCTCCGGTGGTACAGGTGCGCGATGGCGTGGCCTTCCCGGATACCTGTGTGGGCACTGACAGCCACACCCCCATGGTGGATGCGCTTGGCGTCATTTCTGTAGGCGTTGGCGGCCTGGAAGCCGAAAACGTCATGCTTGGTAATCCGTCCATGATGCGTCTGCCGGATATCGTTGGTGTGGAGATGACCGGCAAGCTGCATCCGGGTATCACCGGTACCGACCTGGTGCTGGCATTGACCGAATTCCTGCGTAAAGAACGTGTTGTTGGTGCCTACCTGGAATTCTTCGGCGAAGGGGCCGACAGCTTGTCCGTTGGCGATCGCGCTACCATTGCCAACATGACACCGGAATACGGTGCTACCGCTGGCATGTTCTTTATCGATGATCAGACCATTGAGTACCTGCGCCTCACCGGCCGTGAAGATGATCAGGTGGCATTGGTAGAAAAGTTCGCCAAGGAAACCGGCCTGTGGGCTGACGGTTTGAGAGAAGCGGAATACGAACGCGTGTTGTCGTTCGATCTGTCATCCGTTGGTCGTAACCTGGCAGGTCCTTCCAATCCTCACTCTTTACTGCCGGTCTCCGAGCTGGGCAGCCGTGGCATTGCCAAGGAATGGAAGCAGGAAGAAGGCCTGATGCCTGACGGCGCCGTGATCATCGCTGCCATTACCAGCTGTACCAATACATCAAACCCGCGCAACATCATCGGTGCGGGTCTGTTGGCCCGTAACGCCAACAAGCTGGGCTTGATTCGTAAGCCCTGGGTTAAGAGCTCTCTGGCGCCCGGTTCCAAGACGGTAAAAATGTACCTGGAAGAATCAGGCCTTCTGCCCGAGCTGCAGCAGCTAGGCTTCGATGTGGTGGCCTTTGCCTGCACCACCTGTAACGGCATGTCCGGCGCGTTGGATCCTGAAATCCAGAAAGAAGTGATCGAGCGTGATCTGTATTCCACCGCTGTGCTGTCGGGCAACCGGAACTTTGATGGCCGGATTCACCCCTACGCCAAGCAGGCGTTCCTGGCATCTCCGCCACTGGTAGTCGCTTACGCTATCGCCGGCACCATTCGTTTCGACATCGAGAAGGATGTGTTGGGCCACGATCAGGACGGCAACCCGATCATGCTCAAGGATATCTGGCCGTCTGATGAAGAGATCGATGCGATCGTTAAATCTGCGGTGAAGCCGGAGCAGTTCCGCAAGACCTACATTCCCATGTTCGAGAAAAAAGGCGATGGTGTACGTGCAGCGAGCCCGCTGTACGATTGGCGTCCACAGTCCACCTACATTCGCCGCCCGCCTTACTGGGAAGGGACCATGGCCGAAGCCCGCGCGCTCAAAGGCATGCGTCCACTGGCTGTGCTGCCGGACAACATCACCACGGACCACTTGTCGCCGTCCAACGCGATCCTGCTGGACAGTGCGGCAGGGGCGTACCTGGACAAGATGGGTTTGCCGGAAGAAGACTTCAACTCCTATGCAACCCACCGTGGCGATCACCTGACTGCCCAGCGTGCCACGCTGGCCAATCCGAAACTGTTCAACGAAATGGTCAAGGATGAAGCGGGCAATGTGATCCAGGGCTCTCTGGCCCGGGTTGAGCCGGAAGGCGAAGTGAAGCGCATGTGGGAAGCCATTGAAACCTACATGGAGCGTAAACAGCCGCTGATCATTATCGCTGGTGCCGACTACGGTCAGGGCTCGTCCCGTGACTGGGCCGCCAAGGGTGTAGCGCTGGCCGGGGTGGAAACCATCGTGGCTGAAGGCTTCGAACGTATCCACCGCACCAACCTGATCGGCATGGGGGTAATGCCCCTGCAGTTCGAGGAAGGGACAACGCGCAAGACCTTGAACATCGACGGTACGGAAACGTTTGATGTGGAAGGCACCCCGGCTCCGCGGGCTGAGCTCACACTGGTCATGCACCGTGCCAACGGTGACGTAGAGCGCATCCCGGTGCTGTGTCGCCTGGATACGGCAGAAGAAGTGTCCGTGTATTCCGCCGGTGGCATCCTGCAAAAATTCGCCAACGAGTTCATGGCGGAAGCGGGTTAGGCGGCAACAGTAGGGCGGAAATTGGCGTTAGCCAATCTCCGCCGACTGTTTGTCGATGTTTGTTTGCAAACGAACAATGTAACCCCGCCGGGCAGTCCCGCCGGGGTTTTTTAAAGGGAGCAATACAATGGCTCACGCCCCACAAATTAAAATCCCCGCTACCTATATGCGTGGCGGCACCAGCAAAGGCGTTTTCTTCAGCCTGACGGATCTGCCTGAAGCCGCACAGGTTCCCGGCGAAGCCCGCGACAAGATTCTGCTGCGGGTGATCGGCAGCCCCGATCCTTACGGCAAACACACCGATGGCATGGGCGGCGCCACGTCCAGCACCAGCAAGTCAGCAATCCTGGCGAAAAGTGAAAAGGCCGATCACGACGTGGATTATCTGTTTGGCCAGGTTTCCATCGATAAACCCTTCGTGGACTGGAGCGGCAACTGTGGCAACCTGACAGCAGCAGTGGGGGCTTTTGCCATCAATAACGGCCTGGTGTCTGCTGACCGAATCCCTGATAACGGCATTGCGATTGTGCGCATCTGGCAGGTCAATATCCAGAAAACCATCATTGCCCACGTTCCCATTACCAATGGTGAAGTTCAGGAAACCGGCGATTTTGAACTGGACGGCGTAACCTTTCCGGCCGCCGAAGTAAAAGTGGACTTCATGGACCCGGCAGACGGGGAGGGCGCCATGTTCCCCACCGGCAATGTGGTTGATGAGCTGGAGGTTCCGGGCGTTGGTACTTTCCCGGCCACCATGATCAATGCCGGTATTCCTACCGTTTTCGTCAATGCAGAAGATATCGGTTACACCGGTACCGAGCTGCAGGGTGACATCAACGAAAACAAGGAAGCGCTGCAGAGGTTTGAAACGATCCGTGCCTACGGTGCTAAGCACATGGGACTGATCGACAACATTGAAGAAGCCCAGGCGCGACAGCACACCCCGAAGATTGCCTTCGTCTCCAGGCCCAAGAGCTACGCCGCCTCCAGCGGCAAGCAAATTGGTGAAGAAGATGTGGACCTGTTGGTGCGTGCGCTGTCCATGGGCAAGCTGCACCACGCCATGATGGGCACCGCTGCGGTTGCCATCGCCAGTGCCTCGGCAGTGCCCGGCACCCTGGTCAATCTGGCGGCTGGCGGTGGCGAACGCGACAGCGTTACCTTTGGTCATCCGTCGGGCACGCTGCGGGTTGGCGCGGGGGCCAAACAGATCGATGGGCAGTGGACGGCCACCAAAGCCAGCATGAGCCGTAGCGCCCGTGTGTTGATGGAAGGCAATGTCCGCATCCCCGGAGACTGCTTCTAGGTAACGCCAGCTGAAACGGGTAGCCACTGTAGGTCAGATTAGCCTGAAGGCGTAATCCGACAAATTCATTGTCGGGTTACGGCTTTGCCTTTCTGTGCCCTTGGGTGAACCCGATCTGCAACTGTAAAAGCCGCTCAATTAACCCCCGGCAATGCTTGACCCTCTGCCATCCCGGGGGAGACCCTGAAAGCCAACCGATCCAGGGAGGCGTCTACCATGGCCAGCAATACCGATCAGAACCTGCGACCCGATTACGATCAAGTCATTCAGGACATTGTTGACTACGTTCGCGATTACCGCATCGAATCGGAAGAAGCTTGGCAAACCGCGCACTATTGCTTGCTCGACACCCTCGGTTGCGGGTTCCTTGCCCTACGTTTTCCGGAATGCACCAAGCATCTTGGCCCGATAGTGGAGGGCACTGTGGTGCCTCACGGGGCTCGGGTTCCCGGCACCCCGTACCGTTTGGATCCCGTAAAAGCGGCCTGGGACATCGGCTGCATGGTCCGCTGGCTGGATTACAACGATACCTGGCTCGCTGCAGAGTGGGGGCACCCATCGGATAACCTGGGCGGCATTCTGGCGGTAGCCGATTATCTCTCACAAAAACGGGTAGCGAACGGTGAGCCGCCCTTGACCATGAAGGCTGTTCTGGAAGCGATGATCAAGGCCCATGAAGTTCAGGGCGTGCTGGCGCTGGAAAATTCCTTCAACCGCGTCGGCCTGGATCATGTGTTGCTGGTCAAGGTTGCATCCACCGCGGTGGTCTCACACCTCATGGGTGGCAATCGGGAGCAGATGCTGTCTGCGGTCTCCCATGCCTGGGTGGATGGCCAGGCACTGCGTACTTATCGCCATGCCCCCAATGCGGGCTCACGAAAATCCTGGGCAGCGGGGGATGCCACCAGTCGGGCGGTGCGTCTTGCAGATATCGCCCTGCGCGGTGAAATGGGAATTCCGGGCGCGCTCACTGCCCCCCAGTGGGGGTTCTACGATGTGCTGTTCAGCAAGACCAACAAGGACCAGGCCATCAAGCCGGAAGAACAGCGTCAATTCAGCTTCCAGCGCGGTTATGGCTCTTACGTGATGGAAAACATCCTTTTTAAAATTCGCTTCCCGGCCGAGTTCCACGCGCAAACGGCATGCGAGGCTGCGGTATTGCTGCATCCGGAGGTAAAAAACCGCCTGGATGAGATCGACAAAATTGTCGTAACCACCCATGAATCAGCCATCCGCATCATTTCCAAAGAGGGACCACTGGCCAACCCGGCGGACCGGGACCATTGCCTGCAGTACATGATTGCCGTGCCCTTGATCATGGGGGACCTCAATGCCGACCACTACGAAGACAGCTTCCACGCCAACAACCCGATGATCGACACCCTGCGGAATAAAATGGAAGTCGTGGAAAGCGAAGAGTACACCCGCGATTACCTCGACCCGGATAAGCGTTCCATCGCCAATGCGATACAGGTTTTTTTCAGCGACGGTACAAAAACGGATGTTGCTGAGGTGGAATACCCCATAGGCCATCGACGCCGTAGAGAGGAGGGCATGCCCGTGCTGAAGAGCAAGTTCCACCAGAATTTGCTGACCTGCTTCCCGCCAACACGGGCGCAACACATCCTCGACGCCTGCAATAATCCCCAGTCCCTGGCCTCCATGCCAGTGCATGAATTTATGCACATGCTGGTGGTCCTGTAGCAGCGCAGCGGAGCAGCGACCGAGAGTCGGCCCGTAGGGTGAGCGTAGCGAATAACGTCCCTTGCGGCGCGATACGACACTTTCACGCTTGGGCTATAGTGTAGTGGTCTAATGAATCCGGACACCAACATAGGTGGTAAAGTTACCACCTTAATCGAGGTGCCAGATGACCAGAAAACGACGTTCCTTTACTCCTGAGTTCAAGCAGGAAGCCGCCAGCTTGGTGTTGGATCAAGGCTACACTGTTTCCCAAGCCAGCACATCGCTTGGTGTAGTTGAGAGCGCGCTGCGGCGCTGGGTCAAGCAGCTTGAGGCGGAACGTCAAGGTGTTACCCCCAAAGGCAAGGCTCTTACCCCGGAGCAGCGCCGGATACAGGAGCTTGAGGCTCGGTGTGAGCGCCAGGAACGGGAGAAGAACATTCTAAAAAAGGCTACTGCTCTCTTGATGTCGGACGACTGGAATCGTACGCGCTGATTGACCAGTTAAGTGAGCGGGAGCCTGTGGAATTGGTCTGTTCAGCGTTTAATGTGCATCGTTCCTGTTACTACGAACATCGTAAGCGGTGCCGTCGTATTGATGTGGAGAGGGTGGCCTTGAAAGCCAAAGTGAACCGCTTGTTCAATCAGAGTCGCAGTTCGGCGGGAAGCCGTACGATACAAGGGCTCCTCAATGAGCAGGGGGAGGAAATTGGCCGTTTCAAGGTACGCAGTCTTATGCGTGAACTCGGGCTGATCTGCAAGCAGCCCGGGCCTCATGCTTACAAGCAGGCGACAGTAGAGCGGCCCGATATACCGAACCATCTGGATCGAGAGTTTACGGTGGCAGCCCCGAATCAGGTGTGGTGTGGAGATATCACCTATATCTGGACGGGGAAAGGCTGGAGTTACCTAGCTGTCGTGCTGGATCTCTACGCCCGGCGAGTTGTGGGCTGGGCCATCTCCAGCCACCCGGATGCAGATCTGGTGGTGAAGGCCCTGGATCATGCCTGGGAGCAACGAGGTCAGCCTGAGAAAGTCATGTTCCACTCGGATCAGGGCGGCCAATATGCCAGTCGCATGTTCCGGCAGCGGTTGTGGCGCTATCGGATGCAGCAAAGCATGAGCCGGCGGGGCAACTGCTGGGATAATGCGCCAATGGAAAGGCTGTTCCGTAGCCTGAAGTCAGAATGGGTGCCGACAATGGGCTACCGCAACTTGCCTGAAGCAAAGAAAGATATCGGTGACTATCTGATGGGTTACTACAATCACCACAGGCCTCACAGCTACAACAGCGGAATCGCCCCTGCGGTGGCCGAGGAAAAACCTAAATCACTGTCCGGTATTAGTTGACCACTACATAGCCACCTTGGTTCCCTGCACCAAACACCAGATCCATAAGCGGTCCTTCTCCGACTACGGCAACCCTGGTTTCTTATCCAGTTGCTCTTGAGCAGGGATCATCAGCCTTGAGCGTCAAGCTGAATGAAACATATCCAATCGGAATATTCCGGTGCCGTTTGTGCACTTTGGTAACAAGCTGTTTTCTGGGTAAAGAGTACAAGCATGCATAGGCCTGGTAAATAGTCTGTTTATCTTGCATAAGCTGCTGATATTTATGGATTAATAATAAAGATACTGTGTAGTGTTTTCGTTAACAAGTGTTGCCATAAGGTTTGGCGCTGTGTAGCCTTGTGACTAAATATCGTAAGCCCTGACCATATCGTTCACGCCTCGGCAAAGGCTAATAACAACAATCATGGGGTCACAGTGCGTCGAAATACGTTCTATACAGGATTATTGCTGGGCGCGGCCGTATTGGCTCATCCCTTGTCTGCTTACGGCCTGACGGCCATGAGCGATGATTCCATGTCTGAAGTATCTGGCCGGGACGGCATTACCGTGGTTGTTCAAACGCCTGATGCGGGATGGGAGGCAACATCAGCGGGCTGGACTACCGATGTGGATGGCTTCGATGCTGACAAGAGCGGTGGAATATCGACAGCGGAAGAAGCCTACAAGGCAACCCTTCAGCTCGATACCGTCAAGGCCCGCAAAGTCGATCTGACGGGTGCAACCTTGGGTGGCGGCCCGGCCATTCTCACTACCAAACTGGATTTTGGCTCTACGGGAGCCGACCCGCTCATGCAATTTTACATGGGCGTTAACCGCATTCGGCTGGAGGCTGCGGCATTACGCGTCCCCACTTCCCAATCCTCTACTGCACAAAGTCGCTCTTTCGGCTCTTGGGCATTGGATACCTCCATGCGCATGACCTTCCGCAATCGTGGTCTGTTCGATGCCGATTACGATAAAGGCTACCTGAAAGGCGAAGTCGGGGGCTTGAACCCGCATACGAACCAGGTGGAATACGCCAACCTGTTCTACAAACAGGTCATTACCACCAACTCTGACCCTAGCACTTATGAGCCCGAAATGGTCATGCACGACTTTCATGCCATGTGGGAAATGACTGAAGGCACTTTGGGTATTGATGAGGACGGCTTCATCTGGCGCACGGGTTACGGCGGTGATTGGGCTAATGCCCCAGTGGATAATCCTGCCACACCAGGAGAGAACGAGGCCGTCACTAGGCTAACCCAAGCCGATGTAATTAAATTGGCCCTGGATTTCGAGTACCTTTATAAAGATCCGGGCATTCATGGTGAATCGCAGGATTTTGTGATCACGGATAAAAGCCGTGGTGTTATGCACTTTGGTTGGTTGGGCAGCGCGAAGGATGTAGAGCTTTACTGGCGTCCGGGCGGTACATGGTACGGCACAGAAACGCTTGCGTCAGAGTATGGCAGTCATGTCATCTACGACATGGCCAACAAATCCGGCGGCTTGCACTTTGGCGGGGGCTGGGAATTCGTCGACCGTGCCGAAGCCGCACAAATCGGCGACCCGAATCTGGAATTCCGCTGGCGCCTGGGGGAAACCTCGGATGTCTGCCCGGGTGGCACCTGTGCGAGCGGTCAGGACAAATCCCGTATCAACTTTGAGCTCGGTAACTGGACCTTATGGGGCAAGCGCACCTACGGTGACGAAACTATTGCTGATGATGGCTTTGATTACCCCTACGCCAATAATCTGCACATCAAGCCGGCATCGTTCCACTTCCCGTTGATCGCGCTGGACGCTATCAATGGCGATCAAGGGGCAGGGGGCTTTTGCTGGGGCTTTGCCTACAATGGCCCGGCAGCGACCTGTGCCGGCAACAGCAGTCAGTTTATCAACCTGACCCCGGGCCATATCGGTAGTGCTTACAGTAATGGCAGCTACACCGCAGCCATGGAGCACAGCGGCGCAAACTCCACCGGTGGCCTGGCCATCTACATGCGCGATGCCCAGCTGCAAGCCTTCTCGCGGAATGTGCGCTTTTTGGAGCGTGACGGAAATGGCGATCTAATACCGGCTAAAGAAAGAAATCTTGACTGGGGGCTGATCTATGCCTTGGCCAATGTTGACGCCAGCATCTATCTCTATCCCGGCGGGAATAGTTACGACCAAGACAGCGGTATTGTTGCAGATCTGATGCTTATGTCTCAGACCTTTGATGAGGATGATCCGTTGCGCCAAGGCTCCAACTGGGATCATGGCACCCATCTGATGATTGCTGACACTAATATTAATGGTTTAGATGCTGGTTCGGGTGGTTATGGTGAAACCCCTCGTAATGCTATGGGTATTGGTTTCCTGGATACCAGTTTTTTGCTGGCCGCTAATGATACCCGCATCATGCTTAAAGAACAGTCTGGCACTAACGACATGGATTACTATAGTGGTGGCCTTGATCTGGCATCGCCGTCCACTCGTTTCAACTACAAGGCTACCTTTGGTGGTGGCATCCTGCCGGACGATAATGGCAGCTACGGGATTGGCCCGCGCATTGTTCAAGGTGCCTTGCTTGACTTCAATATGGAAGGCGCGCTCAACGTAAGGTTCTCGCCTTCCAATCCCAATGACACTTGGGCGGCCGCAGAAGCAGGGCAGTATACCGGCCCGCTGAATAGCGCGAAAAATTATCTAGGTTATAGCGCCGCAGCTCGGTTCGGCTCACTAAATAATGTCTTGGGCAATGAGGGGACGGAGGGTGGCATTGGTAACCCAAACGGTTATGGAGCTTACCTTAGCTTGGGTGAGCCCGGTCGCCCGGATGTAGTCTGGCGCTTTGCCAATGTAGAAGGCGATATCGCTTTCGATAATGGCATTATCGATATCCGAGCTGATGATGAAGATGGTGATGGCAAGCCGAAGCTCATAATCGCTAATAATATGCTGATTGGTCGTGCAGCCGCGGGAAGGGTTACAGAAGGCTTTAGTGGTCTGGACGTAAGTCGTTATAACAACGGTGGTCCTGTATCAATGGGGCAGGACTTTAAGGCCAATTTGATGCTGGGTGAAAATACACTGGGTACGGCCGTAATTCCTTCTGCTACCGTCTATTCCTCCATCACTCTTACAACCCCTACACCGGGTTCAGGGCTGTGATGCTTTTGAGGAGCAAGAAGCAAATGACCATGCAAACGATAAAAAAAATGTCCCGATGTATTAAATGGGGTTTCCCTGCCAAAACTACAGTAGAAATCTGCACGCAAGGAATGCCCGCTCTCGGCTTCTCACTAATGCTCCCTTTACTGCTGGCGGCTCCCTCGGTAAATGCTTTGGTGGAAATGGAAGAAGAGCAAATGGCCAACGTTACCGGTGCCGGTTTAGCATTTGTATTCGATGATTTTAGTTTCCGGATGGCTCCAACCAGCTTTGTAGAGTTAACGGGGTCACAACCGACCTCTGATGCTTATAATAATTTCGGATGGCGCCGAGGCGACGCCCGTTACTATGGCTTGTCCATGACAAGTGCAGGGTCCAGTAAAACCAACGGAAGCGGTAACTATTTTTATGGAACAGACTGGTATTCAAGTAACTCCGGAGGGGGCGGGTGTGGGAATTCTGCTAGTCAGGGAGCAACGGTAACGAGTTTAAGCTGCCCCATGGGTGTCGGTGATGGGGATTTTGGGGTTGATGCCTTTGCATCAGTTTATGACCCTTTCATGCTGCGTGTATTTGAATATCAAGGTTACAATTACGATGGTGGCTGGCTTGATGAGCCAGCAGGAACTCCCGGCTCATCAACGGGTATCGGCGGTAAAGTAATGCCAAGTGTGCTTGAGTTTCGTGGCCCTGCAAATTCTGATCCCTGGCGTTGGGCTTTCTGGGGTGAGTTGGAAGTTAACCGTTATCATGCAACTGAAAATCCAACTGGCAATCCTGCTGCCTCGGGCACAGATAACAATTCTGTTGTTGGCAGTGGCGGCGCCGATTTTCTGCAAAGCCAAACCATTATTCTTGGCAAACCGATATCAAAAGGGGACATATGGGATAGGGAGACCGACTCTTATAGTGCTCGTCAGGAGGGGCCCCGTCGTGCGGTACAACGCTGGATGTACACAACAAATACAGCTGATCAAACCTTTGGTGTGACTTACGATAGCGCGTTGTCAGGGGATTTTCGTTTTTCCGTTCGGCAAGCAGGTGGCTCACCTGATCAGCTTCATTATGTTCCGAATTTCAATAATCAGGAAGGAATGTATTTCAGGAATGTGGATGCCTTCATTCCTTTGGGGACCCTTCATTATCAGGCGCTGACTTTTAGTGGCGTTAGTAGATACGATGAAAATGGAAACGAACTTGCCAATCCTGTTCAGAATGGCAACTTTTCGATTGAACTGACTCGNATTCCAGATGTTTCAAATGTTTA
>NZ_LWEZ01001194.1:0-6994 GCF_001634945.1 Alcanivorax sp. HI0044 | reverse complement strand
GGTGAGTACGTGATTGAACGGGCGTTTGTGGAGAAATAGACGCAACACGTTTCACGCTGCATGCAACACGCTAACGGGCCGCTTTCGCGGCCCGTTTTTTTATCTGTGCCCGTCTCTCTGCAACCCAGTCTGCTACTCTCCACTAGCCTTTTCGGGGAAGGGAATGTTCCAGCCGTGCAACCACAATCCATTGCCATCATCGGGGCCGGTACCGCCGGGCTCGCAACTGCGGCGTTGTTGGCCCAACAGGGCCACACCGTCACGCTGATAGAACGGGCCCCCGCCCTGGAACCGGTGGGTGCCGGCTTGCTGTTACAGCCCGCCGGACTCAGCGTCCTCCACCGCATGGGGCTCTATCAGTCCATGTGCCGTTACGGCGCGCATATCAATGCCCTGGTGGGGCACACCTGTTCCGGGCGCGCCATCATGAACAGCCATTACCGCCCCCTTGGCGAGCAGACCCACGGCCTGGGCATCCACCGGGCCAGCCTCTGTCATGTGCTGGACAGCCACCTGCAAACCCTGCCGCATCAACGCCGCATGGGTTGTACCGTGCTCACCGTAGACTCTCAAGCACACCAAACCCTGGTCACCCTCGAAAAAAACCAGCGTACCGAGGTGCTTGCCTTCGATGCGGTGCTGATCGCCAACGGCAGCCACAGCCAGCTGCGACCAGCGGCCTGGACGCGCTACGATCGCCTGTACCCGTGGGGCGCCATGTGGGCCATGCTGCCCATGGCCGCCCCCTTTGACGTGCCTCTGCTGCAGCAGCGCTATCACCGGGCCAGCGCCATGGCCGGCATTCTGCCCACCGGCAGCCGCCCGGACCAGCCGGAGACACCGCTAGCCAGCTTTTTCTGGAGCCTGCCGGTCACCGAGATCGCCCAATGGCAACAACCGGACTTTGCCGCCTCACCTTTTGAAAAATGGCGCGGCGCACTGCATACCTTCTGGCCGCAACTGGACGAGGTACTGACACCACTGACCCAGGCGCAGCAGCTAACCCCGGCCACCTACCGCGATGTGATCATGTCGAAATGGGGAGACAACCGGCTGGGCGTGATTGGCGATGCCGCCCACGCCATGAGCCCGCAACTGGGCCAGGGCGCGAACATGGCCTTGCTGGACGCCTGGGCTCTGAGCGACGCCATGCAGCAATCGGATAACTGGCATCAGGTCTGGAGGCATTATCACCAGCAACGCGGCCCGCAGATTCGCTTTTACCAACGCATGAGCCGCTGGCTGACACCGGCCTTTCAGTCGCACAGTCGTGCCGTCGCCACCGGCCGCGATATTCTGTTTCCACTGCTGAGCCACCTGCCCTGGATGCGGCTGCAAATGGCAAAAACCATCGCCGGCCTGAAAACCGGTTTGCTGCGTTAAGGTCGCACCGGAAACCAGATTAACCGCTAAAGGTCAGCACCTGCCGCTGGGTTGTCGCGCTTTGCCAGGCCTGCGCCACCTGGCTGGCGGGCACCGCCACTGCATCAACCTGCAGACCTGCCAACGTGACAGCCGCCAACACCTGTCCCACCGCCTGCACCAGCTCTATCTTGCTGACACTGCCCAGCCCACTGCCCATAAGGGTCAGGTCGGTACTGCGCAATGCTCCGGCAGACAACGGCAATGCCATCCCCGCCATGGAACCAATATTCACAAAGCGCGCGGCGGCGGTTTCACGGGCAATGGCATTGAGCAGGCATCCCGCCGGTGGCCCCCACAGGAAATCAAGCACCACATCCACCCCGTTAGCGGCTATCTCGCCAACAAAGGCATCAGTGAGCACCTCCTCCGGTTGATTCAGAGCAATAAACGCATCCGCGCCCAAGCCCCTTAATGTCGTTTCGTGCTCCGGGTTACGGGCTGTAGCCACAATCCGGCCCGCCCCTAGATGCCGCGCAATCTGAATCGCCAACCGCCCGGACGCGCCCGCCGCACCGTTGATAAGCACCGATTCCCCTGCCTGAAAATTGGCACGTAGCATCAACGCTACCCAAGAGGACATGCCCGGGTTGGCAATGGCCGCTGCCGTCACATCATCCACTGCAGCGGGCACCGCCACACATTGCTGTGCATCCACCGCCACCACTTCGGCCATAGCCCCCACCGGGGCCCGGGAAAACGCAAAATACACACGCTGCCCATCCGGCAAGTGCCCCACCCCGTCTGCGCCAGGCACCAATGGAAGGGTTTTGCCGCTGCTATAGTGACGGCCCTCCGCCTGAGCCCGCACAAGCTGACTGATCGCCGCCGCACAAGGGCGAACCAGCACCTCGCCCTCGCGGGCCTCCGGCGCCGTAAAGTCCGTCCACACCGGCGCCTGATCAAATTCATTCACCACGACTGCTTTCATGAGACTCTCCGAAATTTCGTGCACGATAACACGATTGAATCAATCCTTCTCCGCATGCTGAGAGCGCCACTGGCTGGGCGTCATGCCCATCCAGCCCTTGAACGCACGGGTAAAATTGGCCGGGTCGGCAAAGCCCAGTAGCTCGCTGATACGCTGAATTTCCATATCGGAACTGGCCAGCAGGTGGCGGCTGTCCCGGTATCGGGCTTCTTCCAGCAACGACTGGAACCCCTGCCCCCGTTCCTGCAACCGGCGCCGCAACGTGCGGGGCGTCAGATGCAGACGCTCGGCAAGCTGCTCCGGGGCCGGATAGCCGTGCGCACCCAGCACCAAAAGCTCACGCACCTGACGCAGCAAGGTATCACCGGGGGCCATCAAGGCGCTTTCCCGCTCACACTGGGCAAGGGCATGACTCAGCGCTTCCGGATTGGCGGTAGGCAGCGGGCTATCCAGCCACTGCACCGCTTCCGGCGCCCAGATGCCTGCCCGTGCCTGGCGATAACGCACAGGCACCGCCGCGTCATCCATGGCACGGCCAGAGGTTGGCGGCTCGCCCTGCAGCCAGATTTCCGGCACCAACGACAAGTCAGGGAGAATAAACTGCATGCCACTGGCCATGCTGCCCAGCATGGAACTGAGCAACACATCCCGCACCGCAGCGGGCAACACCACTTCCGGCACCAACTCGAAGAACAGACCGCCGCGCTCCTCCTTTACGCTGAGAACCACACTGCGGCCCCGCAGGTGCCAGAACCGCTCCAGCAGACCAATGGCCTCGCGGGCACTGCCCGCACACATAAGCACATAACCCAGGCTGCCATGGGCCGTGAGCGGCATTCGCTGCCCCACCTCCAGGCCAATGGCAGCGTCACCGGTCAGCGCGGCAGCGGCCGCAAACACCTGTACCGTCTCCTGCAGGGACACCCGCCCGGATGGGTCCTCCAGCAATGCTGCCGGCACCCCCGCAGTGGACAGCAAGGTCTCGCGGGAGACACCTCGCTGCGTCGCCACCTCCACAAACATGCGCACATAGGTCACCGCCAGGCTGCGCTGGCGGGCCCAGTCAGGGAAACGGCTCCAGTCGATCAGGGTGAAGGATTCAGACAATTTGGCCACCAATGACAAGTGCTTTGTCCGCCCAGCATCTCACGCACTCCTGGTGCTCACCAGTACCATATGGGCCAAGCGTCAACGTATCCTTTTCGCCAGGAGGCTCAAAATGAATGCACCGGCAAAACAGCTTCATAACAATCCGACCGCTGCCCGCCCGACCATGGTTATCCCCACCGTCCGCCAGCCGGACTTCGACCTGGCGGACGATGTGCCCAAATACTGGTGGGATAATGACCCGCTAAAAACCCTGTTGCTGGGCGCCCTGTCCGCCAGCTTCCCCGCCGGGGAGCGATTCTTCATTGATTCCGTGCGACATTATCAGGACCGCATTAGCGATCCGGAGCTGAAGAAAGCCGTGCGTGCCTTTATCGGCCAGGAAGCCCACCACTCCAAGGAACACAAGCTGCTCAATGGCTATCTGGAAGAACGGGGCGTCGGCCTTGGCCGTCTGGATCGTGAAATTCAGGGCTTCATGGACTGGATGCGCAAGAACCTGTCACCGGAGCGGCAACTGGCGCATACCGTGGCCGTGGAGCATTTCACCGCACTGATGGCGGAAGAATTCCTGCTCAAATATGACGCCCTGGATGAAATGGACCCGCGCATGGCACCGATCTGGGCCTGGCATGCCATTGAAGAATCCGAGCACAAGGCCGTGGCGTTTGATGTGTACAAGCACATCGGCGGCAGCGAATTCACCCGCGTCACCGAGATGGCACTGGTGAGCGTTCTATTCCCGCTGTTTTCTACCCTGCATCTGACGCAACTTATGAAGGAACAGGGCGAGCTGACCAATGTGAAGTCCTGGCTCGGCGGCCTGAACTACATGTGGGGCAAACCCGGCGTGTTCCGCAAGCTGCTACCGTCCTACTTCAAGTTCTACAGCCCGCGCTTCCACCCGTGGCAACACGATGCCCGCGATCTGGTGGAAAAGGCGAAGAAAAAATGGCTGGGTGACTGGGCCTGATATCTGCTTTGCCGAATGCCAAACGCCGGATGCCGGACGCTTAAAATCACAAACCCGGAAAGGGTTGCATGGTGAGACAAAGCGACAAGGCTGCTGACTTAAATCCAGGCACTACGGGCATTAACTTGAAGCAGGATCAGAGGTGACGAAGCGCCTTCGCGCTTCGTCCATTGTAAAATAGCGGCAACGATCTATTTTTTGGGGCCAGGCTGCAGAGTCACTGGTTGGGCCAGTGCATCGGTGGCCTCTGGCGGCTTGTCGTCCAGATTCTTTTTCGCCCCGCAGGCCACACATTCCATCCACTGGCTGTCGCCATCGATAATGCGCTGGATCTTGTCCATCTGCCCACATTCCGGACAGGTTGCCCCGGCAATAAACTGGCGTTTCATAACATCCCTCCGCTTAACGAAGAACGCCCGATGCCGGACGCATTGTCGTCAGGCATCGGGCGTCCGGCATCAAGCGTTTTATCCATTAATCCCGCAATGGCGAAGCAGCGGTTCCACGCTGGGCTCGCGGCCACGGAACGCCTTGAATAGCTCCATGGGTTCACGGCTACCGCCCTTGGCGAGAATTTCCGTGCGGAACGCGCGGCCGGTTTCTTCGTTGAACTCGCCTTCTTCTTCAAAGCGGGAATAGGCATCTGCCGATAGGACTTCTGCCCACTTGTAGCTGTAGTAACCCGCCGCATAACCGCCGGCAAAAATATGCCCGAAGCTGTTGGGGAAACGGTTAAAGGCGGGCGGTTGAATAACCGCCACCTGTTCGCGCACTTCATTCAATACCTGATAAATATTCAGGCCCGGTTGATACTCCGCGTGGATTCGCATATCGAACAGGGAAAATTCGATTTGCCGCACCATCTGCATAGCACCCTGAAAGTTTTTCGCGGCGAGCATCTTTTCCAGTTTTTCTTTTGGTAGCGGCTCACCGGTTTGGTAATGGCCGGAAATCAGCGCGATGCCTTCCTCGGTCCAGCACCAGTTTTCCAGAAACTGGCTGGGCAGTTCCACCGCATCCCAGGCCACACCATTAATTCCGGAAATACCGGACACATCCTGCTCGGTCAGCATGTGGTGCAGGCCATGGCCAAACTCGTGGAACAGGGTGACCACTTCGTCGTGGGTCAACAGGCCCGGCTTGCCACCGGCTGGCGGTGCAAAGTTACAGGTCAGGTAGGCAACCGGGGTTTGCAGGCTGCCGTCGGGCTGGCGGCGACGAATACGCGCATCGTCCATCCAGGCGCCACCGCGTTTCCCGGTGCGGGCATACATGTCCAGATAGAAAGCCGCTCGGACACTGCCATCATCATCCACCAATTCGTAGAAGCGCACATCATCATGCCAGGTATCCACATCCGTGCGTTGTTTAAACTGAATGCCGAACAATTTTCCGACCACAGAAAACATGCCATTGATCACCGTGTCCGCCGGAAACCAGGGACGCAGCTCTTCTTCGGAAATATCGTAGCGTGCTTCACGCAAACGTTCGCTCCAGAAACCGATATCCCAGGGGTTTAAATCACCGGCGCCTTGCTCCGCCGCAAAGGCTTTCAGTTCTGCCAGCTCCTGTTCCGCCTGGGGCTTGGCGCGACGGGCCAGGTCTTCGAGAAACTGTACGACCTCATTCACATCCCGCGCCATTTTGGTGGCCAGGGATTCTTCCGCGTAATTGGCGAAGCCCAGCAATTGAGCCTGCTTGTGCCGCAGCGCAAGGATCTCATCCATGATCGCCGCATTATCAAACTGGCCCGCCTGCGGCCCCTGATCAGAAGCCTTGGTGGTCCAGGCGGTGTACATTTCCTTGCGCAATTCTGCGTTTTTACAGTGGCTCATCACCGCAATAAATACCGGGGCATCCAGGGTCAGTAGCCAGCCGTCTTTTTCGTCGGCTTTGGCGCGATCAGCAGCACCGGCCTTGGCGCTGTCGGGCAAGCCATCGAGTTCGTTTTCATCGGTGATGTGCTTGCTCCACGCCTGGGTAGCATCAAGGGCGTTGTCCGAGAATTTACTGGTCAGTTCAGACAAGCGCTTGGAGTTCGCCATATATTGCGCTTTCTTTTCCTCCGGCAGATCCACCCCGGACAAACGAAAATCACGCAAGGTGTTGTCGATATCTTTCTGCTGGGCTTCGTTCAGTGTTAACCACTGTTCGCTGTCACGCAGCGCCTGATAGGCCGCACAAAGCGCCGCATTTTGTCCCACCTCAGTCCCGTATTCGCTAAGCAGGGGCAAGCAACTGTTGTAGGCATTGCGCAAGGCTTCATTCTGGGCCACAGCATTCAAATGCCCGGCCGGGCCGAAAGCCTTGCCAAGTCGGTCATCTTCCTGGTCCAGCGCCTGTACCAGATGCGCGTAGTCGAAGTTTCCCTCCGCCAGCACCTGCTCAATACGGGCACGGCCCTCTGCCACCAGCTGCTCCACGGCAGGAAGTACATGCTCGGGCTGGATCTGTGAAAAAGGAGGAAGTGCCGGGTAATCAATCAGCGGATTGTTGCTCATGGGTGTCCTGTCCTGCTCCGGGTTCAGCGTGTGTCTGCGCGGCTGGCAACCGATGGCGAG
>NZ_LWEZ01001193.1:0-3748 GCF_001634945.1 Alcanivorax sp. HI0044 | reverse complement strand
CAGTCAGGCGGCAGTGGCTCATGGCCAGGACCCGTCGCGTATCCGCTTCAAGTTCGCCTATCAGTACATCGCCGCGCAGTTGATCGTGATGGCGGCGGCTCAGCCGCTATCGCGCACGGGCGCACGCTTGGCGGAACTCAGAGCGGGGATCGGTAACCTGTTGTTGGAGGACCGTTCCCGACCTTCCAGGCCGAGAACGGTCAAAATCTCCAAGACCCGCTATCCCGTCGATCGTAATGCCGCTCCTCTTAAGTGAACGGCATTACGGCAGTTGCCGAGCTTTTTATACGACCTAATTTGGTCGGGACGGGAGGATTCGAACCTCCTACCCCTTGCACCCCATAAAGGTTACAGCTTGTCCGTCGCCGTCCAACAGAATCTACAAACCATTAAATATCAGTAAGTTAGTTAAAAATACATCTTTGCATTGTCCAACAACGTCCACTAGAATCCACCGAAAGCGATTGAGAAACGGTGACGGAACGGTGACGGAACGGTGACGAGATTTCGGAGCATACATGGGCATCATCACAGATAGACACCTCACTCCAAAAGAGCCCAAAGATGCCTGGCTAACCGAAGACGGCCCACGTGGGCATGGTCGATTCATGGTCAGACTTCAGCCAAACGGGAAGCATCTCTTCTACTTCCGTTACAGTGACCAGACAGGTAAACGCCAGTTTCACCCGCTTGGAGTTTACTCACGCACTGGCACCACCGGGCTCACTCTCAAGCAAGCCCGCACCCAAGCCAGCGAGTTATCGCGGCTCTACGTCTCAGGCATCAAGAACATTGGAGAGCACCTTAACTCAGAACGGGCCGCTCGAGAGGCCGCTAGGCAAGCAGAGCTATCACGCCTTGAGCAAGAAGCGGCACAAAAAGAGGCCGAGGCCGCTGCACTGGCTTCTCGGCAAACCGTTTCCCAGCTCTTTGAGCGATGGATGGAAATTGACGTGTCACACCGGAAAGACAAGGGTACAGAAGTCCGGCGCATGTTCGAGAAGGACGTTCTCCCCCTCATTGGCCAAGTCTTTGTCGCAGACATCCGTAAAGGGCACATCACTCAGGTGACAGATGCCATGGCGGCACGGGGTGTCACCCGCATGGTGAAAGTCGTATTCAGCCTGATGCGACAGATGTTCCGCTTTGCCGTGGACCGAGACATCATTGAATTCGACCCCAGCAGCAGTATTCGGAAAGCCAAAATCGGAGGTAAGGAGACTGAACGTGACCGAGTGCTATCCGAGGACGAGATTCGACAACTGACAAACGCCCTACCCTCTGCCAACCTGCTGAAAACCTCTGAATTGGCTGTCTGGATAGCACTTTCCACCTGTTGCCGCATTGGTGAACTTCTGGCGGCACGCTGGGAGTATATTGACCTAGAGCAAAGAACTTGGCTTATTCCTGCCGAAAACAGCAAGAACGGCAAGCCTCATCAAGTACACCTGTCAGCCTTTTCTGTCAGTTTCTTCCAACAGCTGCAGGAAATGACAGGCCTGTCCCCATGGTGCTACCCGAACAGAGCGGAAACCGGCCCTCTCTGCTCAAAAACCATAACCAAGCAGCTTTCTGACCGACAGCGCCCGTCAAATAGTGGCACCATGAGCAATCGCACTAACAACGCGCAAGCTCTTTGTTTACCCGGTGGCAAGTGGACACCTCACGACCTTCGCAGAACCGGCGCAACCATGATGACCGCTCTAGGCGTACTTCCTGAAGTCGCAGAACGCTGCCTGAACCACACCGAAGAAAATAGGGTTAAAAGGACCTATCAACGCCATAGCTATACCAAGGAATGCAGCGAGGCTTGGGAGAAATTGGGCTCCCGGCTCCAGGATCTGACAGAACCAAGATGATAGCTGATGCGTTAAATGAGAGTTTTCGCTCCAAGTGACATCTAGAGCTCAACTAAGCATTCAGGCTACCTACTCTTTCTATGAAGAATATACTCACATATTTGACCCACGCCTAAATAACACGCCTATTATTGAATTCTGACAGCCAGCAATCGACATTAGTCTAAACAGGATTGGGCTATTTTCCGCAAAATAGTCGCTTTCCTCACCATAGATCAATTCCCCAGCGTTTTACCAAGAAAGCAAGCAGAGCAAAACAAAACACGGTCAAAAAAGCTGACACTAATAAAGCCAGCCAAAATCCCCAGCGCTCAAGCATTGCTGGGAATAAGGCGAACATGGGCAGCGTTGGGAGCACATACCAAAAGGTATACCAAGCATGATTGGCCAGTTTGGCAGTGGGTTGGCCCTCAAAATAAAGCCACACCAAGACCATTAGTGTAACGACAGGCAGTGACGCCAATAGCGCCCCCACCCTATCACTCTGCTTAGCCAGCTCGGAAACCAAGACTATAATTGCTGCTGATACTAGGTATTTAATGACTAGCATTGACATAATTTTTCCTCTTGATTCCCTAGCTTAATATCAATCAATTCCTTTGAACTCACCAGTGAAGTTTACGTCGTACACATTACCCGTGTTGGTCATAAGTATATAAAGCGTTCGCTCCTCATCTTCATGATCCATAGCCACAATGTAATATCCGGGGCCAAATTTACTGATACCCACGCTCTCGTCGGGGATCTCTCTCCAGCTTTCGTCCAGTTTGCCAAATCCCATACCCCGATCTTCCTCGGTGAGCTCGACAGCCACATACCTGGCTACTTCCTCCGCCTGATCGGCGGTTACCGTGGCATGCCCTCCGCCGTGAGAAAACACCGGCGAGGCAAAACTCAAGGCCATCATCGTCATCAAGGTTTTCATCCATCTCATAACATTTTCCTCATAAAAACAGATCAAATTTATTAATGTACATGGGCTTCGCCGTCACCATGGGCGTGAGGATTAGAGGCACTGTTTGGCAACTCCTCCGGCTCACGACCCTCTGTTTCAACCTCACCGTTAACACTATCCTCTGCATCCAAATCAAAGCGCTTCTCGTACCCGGACAGCGGAGAATTAGCAACCCCCATGTCTTCATGAGTATGCTGGTGATCATCCTTGTTCAGCGGAAATTCATCAGGATTGCTTGAGTGTAGATATCCATGCAGCTGCATCAACAGCAACAGCAACCCCAACACCATCAGCAGCCCATTGGTCGCTTGACTGAAGCGTTTGAACGATGCCATGCGGCGCCAACCAGACAATAAAAACAACATGATGGCCAGCGCAGCAATCTGCCCCAACTCTACGCCAACATTGAAAGCCAGGATGCGAAAAACCAAACCATCTTCTGCCAGAGGTAATTGCTGCAATCGCGTCGACAGTCCAAACCCGTGAATAAGACCGAAAGCGAAAACCATCCACATTAAGTTTGGTGACTTCATCTTCAGATAAGTCTTGAAACCGCCAAGGTTATCAAACGCCTTATAGCAGACAGTCAGAGCGATAACCGCATCCACTAAGTAGTAATTCGCCTGAATACTATAGAGGGTGGCAAACACCAGAGTAATCGAGTGGCCAATGGAAAACGCGGTTATAAAACGAACAATGTCACTGAAGCGGGTCAGAAAGAACACCACGCCGAACAGAAACAGTAAATGGTCATAGCCTGTGACCATGTGCATCGCTCCAAGCTCAATGTACTCCATGAAACCGGCATTGAGCGCCCTCGCCTTATCCTCTGCTGACATGCCATGCCCCATGGCGATGCTGCTTGCCAAAATGGATAGAAGACCAATCCAGTATTTCAATTTCACAACCTAAACTCCCTTGTTGTTGATTTGCT
>NZ_LWEZ01001192.1:0-813 GCF_001634945.1 Alcanivorax sp. HI0044 | reverse complement strand
GGCTATAGGTGCTGGCCAGTACCCGTTCACGAAAGGCGGGCCAGCTTTCGCTGTAATCGCCGTCGCCGGTCTGCCAGCGGGCGCAGGGCCTGCTCAAAGCGGGCCTGGAATACCTTGCGCGGGTGTTCCTGCTGCGCCAGCCACTGGGTCAGCGCCGCCCGGTCGGTGGCCAGGGGCCAGTCCACGGCCAGCAGTTCGCTGTGGTTGTATTCGTTGAAGCCGGTATCCGTATGCCATTCCTTAGCCAGCCCCAGCTCACCCAGGGTCGCTTCCGCTGTCTCCACATGGCGGCGCATGGTGCCGCAGATGGCCCGGGGAAAACCCAGCGACTGGTTCTGCAGGGCACGGCCAAGAATACGGCTTTGCTCCCAGCCCGGTTCGGAAAGCTGGTCGTAATCTTCCTTGCCGAAACTGGCCTGTCCGTGGCGGATCAGGTAAATCACCGGCATAAATCAGTGCTCTTTTTTCTGTTCGCTTTGTTCCAGCTTGCGCTGCAGGCGCACCGCGCCTTTCAGCATGATCCGGTTGAACACAAACGGCAGGAAGCGCTTGATCCAGTAAGCGCGGCGGCCGCTCTTGTGGGGCAGCAGGAAAAACTGTTGTTTGGCCACCGCCTGCTTGATCATTTCAGCAATCTGGTCGGCGGTGAGCTCGTCGCTGGACAGCAGCTTGTCCACGGTTTCGATCATGCCCGGTTCCGGGGTGCGCATGGACTCGTGCAGGTTGGTGCGGAAAAAGCCGGGACACACCACGGTGGTATGAATGCCATAGGGGGCCAGTTCGAAACGCAGGGTTTCCGACAGGGAAATGACG
>NZ_LWEZ01001191.1:0-5199 GCF_001634945.1 Alcanivorax sp. HI0044 | reverse complement strand
CTGGTCGTGCCATTCTTGCGGTTCGGCGCGGTCTCTTCTGTAAGATGATTGTCCAGCTCGGCTTGCATCGCGGCTTCTGTGAGCTGCTTGATCAGCGGCGTGAGAATGCCGTCTTTGCCGGTCAGGTCTTTGCCTTCCTGTAGGGCCTTGAGAGCAGCATCAATGTCGAATGTGGGTTTGGTCATGTATCACCTCTTTGGTGTGTAGATTAAAGAAGTGACACAGAATTCTGAACACTACCGAGATCTCCCATTTCCCAAAGCGTAAGACAATCAGCCCTCTGAAAGCTTCCCCAAAGCCTGACTGAGATTGTCCCGCGCCGACACTTCCAGTCGCTCCCTCAGCTCAGCCGTGTGGTAAATCACCCCCTGATCCAGAAAACTCCGCAACACCGCACTCCGTCCTTTCCGAAACGCTTCCTCCGGCACAAAGGCATATTCCTGCCGAATCCACCCTTCATACCGGTCGTACAACTCAATATCCGCGCCAAGAATGCTCAGATCGATATCCTGCAGCAGGGCCATGTCGGCATCTGTCGGTGGGTGGGGGTGGATGGTGGCGAGAATGAGGGTGTGTACTCGATCGCGCTGCGCGTCGGTCAGGGTGCTGTCGGCAAACTGCTGGGCAAACCAGTCGGCGCTGCGGGCTTCGTTGCCGCTGGCGCGGGGATCGTAAATCACATCGTGGGCCCACAGGGCCAGTTCAATGCATAGAGGGTTTTCGGCGAGGTGGCGGTATTGATCCAGCCAGTTCAGGCAGGCGGCGACATGATGCAGGGTGTGATAGTGGCGATGGGGCTCGCTGTAGCGGGAGGCGAGTTGTTGCCAAGTGGCTTGCGGGTTGGGCACTAGCCGGGCGACGACGCGGTTCCAGCGTTGTTGCAGCGCTGGCACGGTAGTCACCCGACCTCCTCCCAGGGTTTGCCGTCCTCATCCACAAACCGCACATCCCGCACGGTGAGCACTTTCCCCTGCTGGTTCTGAACCACTACCGGTGCCAACGGCTCGCCGCTGTGGCCATCCACCAGTTGCATGGCGTCTTTTTCGCCGTTCCAGCGTTCGCTCCACTGACGCAGGGCGGTGACCACGGTAAACAGATCCCGGCCCTTGTCGGTGAGGCGGTATTCGTAGCGCTTGCCGTGCTCGCCCACGTCCACACGCACCATCACGCCGTTATCCACCAGCCGCGACAGGCGGTTGCAGAGAATGTTTTTGGCGATGCCCAGGCTGTGCTGGAAATCCACAAAGCGGCGGGTGCCCAGCATGGCCTGCTTGACCACCAGCAGGGACCACCAGTCACCGACCTCATTGAGGGCGCAGGCCACCGAGCAGCCCATGTCGTCGAAGCGTTTACGTGTCATGGCGGCAGTATAGATCAGAATGGTTGCATTAAGAAACCAAATAAGGTTTTATTACGCAACCAAATTGAATTGATCGCCCGTGAGGGCGGATGCGCTGATTCTGTTGGTTATTGAGCGAGTGCTTCTGAGAGCGCAGCTGAAAGGGCCATTGCGAGGGTGGTTGCCATTGCTGGCCCCTTTTTTGTTACCCCGAATGCTCAAGCTGAGCCCGTATCTGGCCCGGCCTGGAGAGTGAATAGACAAGACTGATTAGGAGAGCCCCATGAGTAGTTCCCTGGATAGCCTGCTGCGTCCTTTTGAACACAAATCCCTGAAGATGCGTAACCGGGTGGCCATGGCGCCCATGACCCGTACGTTTTCTCCGGGGTATGTGCCCAACGATCAGGTGGTGGGGTATTACCAGCGCCGCGCCGAGGGTGAGGTGGGCCTGATCATCACCGAAGGCACCTTTGTGGGCCACAAGGCCGCTAACGGTTACGAGCGGGTGCCGGCCATTTATGGCGATGAAGCTATGGCGGGCTGGAAGAAGGTGGTGGATGCGGTGCACGCTGCTGGCGGCCAGATCATCCCACAGTTGTGGCATGTGGGCTCGGTGCGCAAACCCGGCATTGGTCCGGACAAGGACGTGCCTGCCTATTCGCCTTCTGGCCTGTTCAAGCCCGGCAAGGAAAACGGCGAGGCCATGAGCAAAGCGGATATCCAGGATGTGGTGCGTGCTTTTGCCGAGTCCGCCAAGGCCGCTAAAGAGGTAGGTTTTGATGGCGTGGAGATTCACGGTGCCCACGGTTACCTGCTCGATCAGTTCTTCTGGGAAGGCACCAACCAACGCGATGACGAATACGGCGGTTCCATCGAGAACCGTGCCCGCATTGGCATCGAGATCGTCAAGGCGGTGCGCGAAGCCGTGGGTGAAGAGTTTGCCATCGTGCTGCGTTTCTCGCAGTGGAAGCAGCAGGATTACGAAGCGAAGCTGGCGCAGAATCCGGAAGAGCTGGAACGTTTCCTGATGCCCTTCGTGGAGGCGGGTGTGGACGTGTTCCATGCTTCCACCCGCCGCTTCTGGCTGCCGGAATTCGAAGGCTCTGACCTGAACCTGGCGGGCTGGACCAAGAAGATTACCGGCAAGCCGGTGATTTCCGTGGGCAGCGTGGGCCTGGACGGGGATTTCCTTAACAGCCCGGACGGCATGGGCGGCACCGCCAACCCGGCAGGGCTGGACGAGCTGGAGCGTCGCATGGACAGCGACGAATTCGACATGATCGCGGTGGGCCGTGCGCTGCTGCAGGACCCGAACTGGCTGGTGAAGATGCGCGAAGGCAAGGAAGACGAGATTGCGCCGTTTACCAAGGCGGCGTTGGGGAGTTTGAGCTGACAGCCGTGAGCGACTAGCTGCGAGTAAAAGAACGCCATCCGGGGTTTGCCGGGTCGGATAGGAAAGAGGCCGCGCTCGGAATCCGGGCGCGGCCTCTTTGGTTTCAGTTGAACGACGGCGTCAGTCCGCGTTTCAACTTTGAACTTTAAACTTTCAACTCTCTTCGCCCTGATCTTCCAGCGACTGGTTGATGGCCAGCGCCAGCAGGGTGCAGATCACGCCGGACAGCAGATATACCGTGACTGACATAAGCCCGAACTTGGCGGACAGACCCAGGGCGACCAGCGGCGCGAAGGCGGCGCCGAACAGCCAAGCGAAGTCAGAGGTGAGGGCGGCGCCGGTGTAGCGGAAGCGCGGCGCGAAGTTGGCCGTCACCGTGCCGGAGGCCTGGCCATAGGACACCCCGAGCAGGGCAAAGCCGAGCAGGATGAAGGTGTCCTGCATGACCGGGCTGCCGCCCATCAGCAGAGGGGTGAGCAGGCTGAAGACGCCGATCATGGCGGCCAGGGCGCCCACGGTGGTGCGCTTGCCGATGCGGGCGGCGATCCAGCCGGAGCCGATGGTGGCCATGATGCCCACGAAGCCCCCCAGCACCTGTACGGTCAGCACTTCGGCGGTGGTCTGGCTGCCCTGGAAGGCGATCCAGGAGAGCGGGAAGATGGTCACCACATGGAACAGCGCATAGCTGGCCAGGGCGGCGAAGGAACCAATGAAAATATTGTGGCCTTCCTCGCGCACCATCTCGCTGGTGCGGATGGGTTCCAGCTCACTTTCCTGCATGGCTTCGGTGTATTCCTCACCCAGCACCAGGCGCAGGCGCGCAAACAGGGCGACCACGTTGATGGCGAACGCCACGAAGAACGGGTAACGCCAGCCCCAGCCCTGGAAGTCTGCGGCGCTCAGGCTGTTGTAGAGGTAGAGGAACAGGGCGCTGGCAATCACAAAGCCCAGGGGCGCGCCCAGCTGGCCGATCATGGTGTACCAGCTGCGGCTTTCCTTGGGGGCGTTCAGGGCCAGCAATGAAGGCAGGCCATCCCAGGAGCCACCAAAGGCGATTCCCTGCATGACCCGGAACAGGGCCAGCAGAGCGATGGCGTGGCCGCCAAGTTTTTCATAGCCGGGCAGGAAGGCGATGCCTGCGGTGGCGGTGCCCAGCAGGAACAAGGCGGCGGTGAGCTTGATGCTGCGGCCCCACTGGCGCTGAATCCACATGAACAGGGCGGTGCCAAAGGGCCGCGCTACAAACGCCAGAGCAAACAGCATGAAAGAATAGAGCATGCCCTGCAGCTGGCCGGTAAAGGGGAAAAACAGCTGCGGGAAGATCAGTACGGAGGCGATGCCGTAGACAAAGAAGTCGAAATACTCGGAGGTACGCCCGATGACCACGCCCACGGCGATCTCGTTGGGGGCCACGGAAGCGTGGCTTTTTTCGTTTGGCATGGGAGCCGGATAGGTCTGAGACATGTTGTGCGCTCTTCACCAGAGTTGTTGTTTGTGCCTTGATGTCCATCAAGTATGGTTAGGACTTTAAGCCTATGGGACAAAATGTCCAATACCGGCTGCCCATGCCCTTGGATAGAGTCCCGTGTACTCAAAAGCCAACCAGAAGATTCGCCAATGCAATTATTCAAATACTTGCGTGGAGCGTCGTTGACGTTGCTTGTTGCCGCCCTGCTGTCGGGCTGTGACGCAGTCGTGATGTCCCCCTCTGGTGACGTGGCCGTGCAACAGCGGGATTTGCTCGTCTGGGCAACGATCCTGATGTTGCTGGTCATTGTGCCGGTGATCGTGCTGACGTTTTGGTTTGCCTGGCATTACCGGGAAACCAACACCGAGGCCAACTACAAGCCCGACTGGACCCATTCCACCGTGCTGGAACTGGTGATCTGGTCTGTTCCGCTGATGATTATCATCGCGCTGGGGGCCATGACCTGGGTAAGTACCCACAAGCTGGATCCATACCGTCCGCTGGACCGTATTGATGCGCAGACCCCGGTACCGGTAGGCCTGGAGCCGCTCACCGTGGAAGTGGTGGCGCTGGACTGGAAGTGGCTGTTTATCTACCCGGAGCAGGGGATCGCCACCGTCAATGAGCTGGCGGCGCCGGTGAATCACCCGATTCGCTTCAAGATCACCGCTTCTACCATGATGAATTCCTTCTTCATTCCGGCCATGGCCGGGCAGATCTATGCCATGGCGGGTATGGAAACCAAGCTGCATGGGGTGATCAACGAGCCGGGTGTCTACAAGGGCTTTTCTGCCAACTACAGTGGCGCCGGTTACTCGCAGATGAAATTCGACTTCCACGGACTTAGCGAAGAAGACTTCGCCAGCTGGGTTGAGGAAGTGAAGGCCAGCGACGGGAACCTGAGCCGTGATGAATACCTGCAACTGGCAGAGCCGAGCATTGATGACCCGGTGAGCTATTACGGCCAGGTAGACCCGACGCTTTACTACGGCATTTTCA
>NZ_LWEZ01001190.1:0-16792 GCF_001634945.1 Alcanivorax sp. HI0044 | reverse complement strand
TTTCTTATTTGGCTCCGCCTGCTGGGCTCGAACTAGGCGGATTCAACTGAATTCGCCAATGATTAACCGTCGACCGCAGGGCGGCCAATCATTGGGCAAAGAAAAAGGGCTTACCCGTGTGGATAAGCCCTTTTCTTATTTGGCTCCGCCTGCTGGGCTCGAACTAGGCGGATTCAACTGAATTCGCCAATGATTAACCGTCGACCGCAGGGCGGCCAATCATTGGGCAAAGAAAAAGGGCTTACCCGTGTGGATAAGCCCTTTTCTTATTTGGCTCCGCCTGCTGGGCTCGAACCAGCGACCCAATGATTAACAGTCATTTGCTCTACCAACTGAGCTAAGGCGGAATGTCTTGAGGCGCGTATATTAGTGACGCCTCCCGGGGTCGTCAACACCCCGGGGGTGCGTTTGTTGCTTATTTAGCCAATGCTTGCTCAATCCGGCGGATGGCTTCTTTCAGGGTATCCATGCCGACGGCGAAAGACAGGCGCATGCAGCCCGGTGCGCCGAAGGCGGAACCGGGGACCAGCGCTACTTCTGCCGTTTCCAGCAGCAGGGTGGCCAGGTCGGTGTCGGATTCCACGCCATCCATGTTGGCAATGGCTTCGGAGAAATCCGGGAAGGCATAGAAAGTGCCGTCACCTTTGGCACATTTCACGCCTGGCAGGGCATCCAGTGCGGCGGTGAGGTAGTCGTGACGTTCCTTGAACGCTTTGACCATCTCGTCCACGCAACCCTGATCGCCAGCCAGCGCGGCTTCGGCGGCAGCCTGGCTGATGGAGGCCGGGTTGGAGGTGGACTGGGACTGGACCTTCTTCATGGCTGCAATCAGCTTCTGCGGGCCGGCCGCGTAGCCGATGCGCCAGCCGGTCATGGAGTAGGCCTTGGAGACACCATTCATGACCACGGTGCGGTCGTACAGCTCCGGGGTAGCATTGACGATGTTGATGAACGGCTTGCCGGTCCACAGGATATGCTCGTACATGTCGTCGGTGGCGACGATGATGTTCGGGTGTTTTTTCAGCACTTCGCCCAGAGCGGCCAGTTCTTCCAGGGAATAGGCCATGCCGGAAGGGTTGGAGGGGCTGTTGATTACGAACAGGCGGGTTTTCGGCGTAATCGCCGCTTCCAGCTGTTCCGGGGTGATCTTGAAGCGGCTGTTTACGTCCGTTTCGAGGATTTTTGGTACGCCGCCGGCAACCAGCACCATGTCCGGGTAGCTTACCCAGTAAGGCGCGGGGATGATGGCTTCGTCACCGTCATTCAGCAGGGCCAGGGCCATGTTGAAGAAGCTCTGCTTGCCACCGCTGGAGACCAGCACCTGGCCGGGCTCGTAGGACAGGCCGTTATCGCGCTGGAACTTGTCGATAATGGCTTTTTTCAGGCCGGGAGTGCCGTCTACCGGGGTATATTTGGTTTTGCCGGCTTTGATTGCTTCAATGGCGGCGTCTTTAATATGATCCGGCGTATCGAAATCCGGCTCACCGGCACCCAGCCCAATAATGTCTTTACCCTGTGCGCGCAATTCACCGGCTTTGGCGGTGATGGCAAGGGTGGGAGACGGCTTGATGCGTTGTACGCGGTCGGAAAGGCTGATATCGGACATGCACTCCTCGTTCATCTAGAGAGTCGAATGGTTGCGCTTTTGACGCAGGATCGACGCAGAAAGGGGCGTGCATTTTACCGGATCAGGCAGTGAATGTCCCGTATTTCCTTGTGGGGGACGGAGGGTGGGGGGCTCAACCAGCGCTGGCTTGTTGGGCTCGAGCTCTCTACAAAGCCGCTGTAGGAGTTCCCTTCCAGGGGACGAATCTGCGCAGGGCCTTTCAGGCCAGGTGAATAGCGGCCGGACACTCTGTCATCATCCAAAACCTTCGCCCTTTGGGCGTTTCGCGCTGCGCGCGGTTCGTCCCTCGAGAGGAACTCCTACAGGGGAATCCGGTGTTTCTGGCGTTGTTGTTCTGCCGCGCATTCACGCCGGCTCTGTTACACTACGTCTCGATTTTTAAACCATGATTTTGCTGCCTTCCCGGCGGGGAAGGATAGTCATCAGGAAGACCCCATGTCCGAAAGCCTCTTCAAGCTCCATTCCGATTACCAGCCTGCTGGTGACCAGCCCACGGCCATTGCACAGCTGATTGAGGGTATCGATGACGGCTTGGGTCATCAGACGCTGCTGGGGGTCACCGGGTCGGGCAAGACTTTCACCATGGCCAATGTGATCCAGCAGACCGGCCGGCCCACTATCATCATGGCGCCCAACAAGACGCTGGCGGCCCAGTTGTATGGGGAATTCCGGGAGTTCTTCCCGGAAAACGCGGTGGAGTACTTCGTTTCCTATTACGACTACTACCAGCCGGAAGCCTACGTGCCCAGTTCTGATACCTTCATTGAGAAGGATGCCTCGGTGAATGAGCAGATCGAGCAGATGCGGCTGTCGGCCACCAAGGCCATTCTGGAGCGCCCGGACACCATTATCGTGGCCACGGTTTCCGCCATTTACGGTCTGGGTGACCCGGCCAGTTACCACGCCATGGTGCTGCATCTGGTGCGGGGCGATCATATTGATCAGCGTGAGCTGCTGCGGCGTTTGGCAGAGCTGCAGTACACCCGCAACGAAATGGATTTCCGCCGTGCCACCTACCGGGTGCGCGGGGATGTGATCGATATCTTTCCGGCGGAAGAAGAAAAAGAGGCGGTACGTATCGAGTTGTTCGATGACGAAGTGGAGTCCATCAGCATCTTTGATCCGCTCACTGGCGAGGTAATCCGCCGCATCGGACGCACCACCATCTACCCCAAGAGCCATTACGTCACGCCCCGGGAAACGGTGCTCAAGGCGGTGGAGATGATCAAGGAAGAACTCACCGAGCGGTTGGCGGAGCTCAAGGAACAGAACAAGCTGGTGGAAGCCCAGCGGCTGGAGCAGCGCACCCGGTTCGATATCGAGATGCTGCAGGAGCTGGGTTACTGCAACGGGGTGGAAAACTATTCCCGGCTGTTCTCCGGTCGGGCACCGGGTGATGCCCCGCCGACTCTGTTTGACTACCTGCCGGAGAATGCGCTGCTGATTGCCGATGAGTCCCACGTGACCATCCCGCAGCTGGGCGCCATGTACAAAGGCGACCGCTCTCGTAAGGAAACCCTGGTGAGTTTCGGGTTCCGCTTACCCTCGGCCATGGATAACCGGCCGCTGAAATTCGAGGAATGGGAGCTGCTGGCGCCGCAAATGGTGTTTGTGTCTGCCACGCCGGGACCCTACGAGCAGAAATATGCGGGGCAGGTGGTGGAGCAAGTGGTGCGGCCCACCGGCCTGGTGGACCCGAAGATCGAGATCCGCCCGGCGACCACTCAGGTGGACGATCTGCTGGGTGAAGCCAAGGAGTGCATTGCCAAAGAGCAGCGAGTGCTGGTCACCACGCTGACCAAACGCATGGCGGAAGACCTCACCGAATACCTCAATGAGCACGGCATCCGCGTGCGTTACCTGCATTCCGATATCGATACGGTGGAGCGGGTGGAAATTATCCGCGATTTGCGTTTGGGCAAGTTCGACGTGCTGGTGGGGATCAACCTGCTGCGTGAAGGCCTGGATATGCCGGAAGTGGCGCTGGTGGCGATTCTGGATGCGGACAAGGAGGGCTTTCTGCGCTCCGACCGTTCATTGATCCAGACGATTGGCCGGGCGGCACGGAACGTGGATGGCCGTGCGATTCTCTACGCGGACAAAATGACCGGTTCCATGGAGCGGGCCATTGACGAAACGGACCGTCGCCGCGAGAAGCAGGAAGCCTTCAACAAGGCCAACGGTATCACCCCGCAGGCCCTTAACAAGAAAATCCGCGACATCATGGATGACAGCGGCGGTAGCCGTTTCGATCGCAAGTACAAGGGCGAGAAGAAGGTGGCAGAGTCCGGTGCGGATTATCTGGAGGCCCGCTCACCGGCGCAGGTGGCCAAGGAAATCAAGGAACTGGAAGCGAAGATGATGGAGCATGCCAAGAACCTGGAATTCGAGGACGCCGCAGCCACTCGCGACAAAATTCACCAGCTCAGAGAGCTTGGATTTATGCGGTAAACGTTTCTACAAGGCCGCTGTAGGAACGTAGCGGAGCGGAGTAACGCACGCTGGGCGGCCCCGGAAGGGGTGAGCGAAGCGAATAACGCCGCTTGGGGCGCGAACCTTGCGCAGCAAGGAAATTGCCCGCAGGGTGATCAGGAATATACCTAATCGCCAACCCCTCTAGAAAGATCGGGTGCATCCGCCTCCATTTCCTCGCCTAGGCTCGGATTCGCGCCTCGAGAGGCGCTCCTACAGCGGCCTTGTAGAGAGTTAGATGGGGGTCTTCTGATCCTGCGGTTGCGGTGCCAGCTGCTCCACCCAGATCAGCGTCCCGGCAATCACCGCCACCGGCATGATGAACAGGTTCACCAGCGGGATCATGGTCAGGGCCATGACGATGGCGCCGAAGGTCAGCACCAGCCAGCGTTTTTCTTTCAGCCGTTCCAGCATCACCTCAAATGGCACCTGACGGTTGTCGGCGCCGAAATCGATGTACTGCATGCCCAGCAGCCAGCCGGACCACAGGAACCAGATAGCGGATGCCAGCACGTTGATCACCGGGATAAAGTAAATCACCCCGACCACAAACAGAATCAGAACAGCGCGCCACAGCCAGTACCAGGTTTTACGCAGTTCGCGCTTGAAGGTGCGCACGATCATGGCGGGGATGGATTCGTCGTTCATGGGGTGGCCGGTAATCTGGATATCCACTTTCTCGGCCAGAAAGCCCATGAACGGTGCGGCAATCAGCTGGACGCCGATGGAAAACACGCTGGCGAACAGGCCCAGCAGAAGAATCCACACCAGCACCACCGCCGCATCGACCAGGAAGTGCAGGGCGCCATTGAGGAAGCTCCAGAACCCGGTCAGTGCCCAGTCTGCGGTGGCGGCGGTGATCCAGCCGGCAATCCAGCTGCCGCTGAGCCAGTACAGGCCACCAAATACCAGGATATTGAAGATCAGCGGGATGATCACATAGCGCCGCAGCTCCGGGCTGCGGGCCAGTTTCAGGCTGCGGGTCAGGTAGGCAATGGCATCGGCGATCTGGGACACGGGCAATCCTTTTAAAAGAGACGCTTCATGCAACATGCTGCACGCAGCAACACGGACACAGGTTGTGCCGAATGTTACCTGTGGTGCTCCTCGCTGCACAGGGTGCAGACACGTTGCGAGCTGCAGCCCTCTGCGGCACGGGAAAGCGAGAGATGTTGGGAGGTTTTGCCGTAGACGTTCCGAATCCGAGCCTCGGCGGGGAAAGGGCGTTTCAGGCAGGAGCAAGACCGCAACCCGCGCCGTTGCCGAGGCCCTGAAAACATCAAATGCCGTAAAACGTGTCCGGGTTTGCGGCGTGTTACTTGCCGCATGAAGCGTGCCGCGGCCTTAATCGGTATTGTGCCTGATGAATTCGACTGCGGTTGTCGCTAGACTTAGCCCTTTTAGTGCCCAGGTGCGCCGTAATCGCTTCAGGGGGCGGTGAAAACCCTTGTTTTTGCCCAATTTTTGGCCTGTTGGCCCGAGTTAAGCAGACACTATGCGACTGAAATCCATAAAACTGGCCGGGTTCAAGTCCTTCGTGGACCCTACCACCACCAATTTCCCGGAAAACCTCACCGCTGTGGTGGGGCCCAACGGGTGTGGGAAGTCCAATATCATTGATGCGGTTCGCTGGGTGATGGGGGAGTCCTCCGCCAAGCACCTGCGTGGCGAGTCCATGGCTGACGTCATCTTCAATGGCTCCAATGCGCGCAAGCCGGTGGCCCAGGCCTCCATTGAGCTGGTTTTCGATAACTCCGACGCCACCGTGACCGGGGAATACGGCAAATTCAACGAAATCTCCGTGAAGCGCCAGGTGACCCGGGACGGACAGTCCAATTACTTTCTGAACAGCACCAAATGCCGCCGTAAGGATATCGCCGACATCTTCCTGGGCACCGGCCTGGGGCCGCGCAGCTACGCCATTATTGAGCAGGGCATGATTTCCCGGCTGATTGAAGCCAAGCCGGAAGAGCTGCGGGTGTATATCGAGGAAGCGGCAGGGATCTCCAAGTACAAGGCCCGTCGCCGCGAGACCGAGAACCGCATTCGACGTACCCGTGAAAATCTGGAGCGACTGACCGATATCCGCGATGAGCTGACACGTCAGCTGGAGCGTTTGAGCCGACAGGCCAGTGCGGCGGAGAAATACAAGCAGTACAAAGAGGAAGAGCGTCTGAAAGGCGCGCAGCTCAAGGCATTGCGCTGGAAAGGGCTGGATGTGCAGGTTAAGCAGCTGGACCACGTGATTGGCGAACTGGACGTGTCCATGGAAGCGAAAGTGGCGGAACAGCGCCACGTGGACGCGGAAGTAGAGCGTTTGCGCGAGAAGCACCATGAAGTGCAGGAGCGCTTTAACGAAGTCCAGCAGCATTTTTACGCCCTGGGGGCGGAAGTGGCACGTCTGGAGCAGAGCATCCAGCATCAGCGCGAGCGCAAGCAGCAGCTGTACGAAGAGCTGGATCAGGTGCGCGCCAGCTGGAAAGAAGGCGACGAACACCTGCGTATCGACAGCGAGAAAGTGGCAGAACTGGAGGCCATTCTGGCCGAGCGCGAGCCAGAACTGGAAATGGTCTCCGAACAGCAGGAAGCCTCCAGCGAAGCGTTGGCGCTGGCTGAAGAGACCATGCAGAACTGGCAGCAGGCGTGGGAAGAGTTCAACGGCAAGTCCGGGGAATCACGCCGTCAGGCCGAGGTGGAGCAGTCCCGCATTCAGCATCTGGACAAGTCCCAGGAGCGACTTCGCGACCGTATCGACCGCCTGAAGAAAGAGCAGGAATCCCTGGATGCCGGCCCGCTGGCCCAGGAAATGCGCGAGCTGGAAGAACAGGTAGAGCAATATCGCGGGCAGTCGGAAGAAAACGAACTGCGCAGCGAGTCCCTGCAGGAAGAGATCAATCAGCTCCGCCGCGATAACGGCGACCGGGGCCGTCAGCTGGATGAGGCCCGCGAGAAGCTGCAAAGCCTGAAGGGCCGTCGCACCTCCCTGGAAGCCCTGCAGAAAGCGGCCATGGGCGACGATGGTGCGGTCAGCGACTGGTTGACCCGGCATGAGCTGGATGACGAACCGCGGCTGGCTGACCAGCTGCAAGTGGCGGAAGGCTGGGAAAAAGCCCTGGAAGCGGTGCTGGGCGACAGCATTCAGGCCGTCGCCGTTAGCGGTTTTGATCAGCTCGGGGAATGGCTGGATGACCTGTCCCATGGCCGGGTGGCGCTGGTTAGCCCCAGCGCCACGACGGCGGCGGGCAGCAAATCCACGCTACTGCGTGAACACGTTCAGGGGCAGGCTCCGGAAGGTCTGCTGGCCGGGGTGTACGTGGCCGATAATCTGGATGCGGCGTTGACCCTGCGTGGCCAGCTGGAGGCCCACGAATCCGTGGTGACCCGTGACGGTATCTGGCTGGGCCCGGACTGGCTGAAAGTGGCCAAAGAGGAAGATCAGGAAGCCGGCATCCTCGAGCGCCGCCGTGAGCTGGAGACTCTGGAAGGTGACATTGACACCCTCCAGGCCACCGTGGATAGCCTGAAAGAGCAGCTGGAAAGCACCCGCGAACAGATTTCCGAGCTGGAAGAAGAGCGCGAGGAAGTGCAGCGCCAGGCGAGCCGGATCAACCGTGAGCTGGGCGAGATCAATGCCCAGGTCAGCGCCCGGCAGGTGCGCCTGGAGCAGATCACCATGCGCCGTGAGCGTCTCAGCCGGGAAATGGACGAGACCAACGAGCAGCTGGAGCAGGAACAGGAACACCTGAAAGAAGCCCGGGCGGTGCTGGCGGAAGCGCTGGACGCCATGGAAACCGACAGCGGCGAGCGCGAAACCTTGCTATCCCGCCGGGATGAGCTGCGCCTGCGGCTGGACGAGTCCCGTCAGAAAGCGCGCCACGACCGCGATCAGTCCCACCAGTTGGCCATGGAAGTGCAGGGCGCCCGCACCCAGGCAGACTCGCTGCGCCAGAACCTGAGCCGCCTGGAAACCCAGGTGCAGATGATGGCGGAGCGCAAGGCGCTGCTGGAAGAGCAGACCAATGAGGGCGATGAGCCGGGTACGGAACTGCAAATGCAGCTGGAAGAAAAGCTGGAAGTGCGTCTGGAAGCCGAGCACAAACTCGCCGAAGCCCGCCGTGAACTGGAAACGGTGGACCATGAAATGCGTAACCTGGAAGGGCAGCGTGGCCAGTTTGAGCGTCAGGCTCAGGAAGTGCGCAGCACCATGGACCAGAAACGCATGCAGTGGCAGGACCTGAGCACCCGCCGGCAGACCGTGGCCGAGCAGCTTTCTGAACAGAATTTTGATCTGGATACCGTGCTGCAAAACCTGCCGGACGAAGCCGATGAGCAGCAGTGGGCCCAGGAGATGGATATGATCGGCCAGCGGATTTCCCGCCTGGGGCAGATCAACCTGGCGGCCATCGACGAGTACCAGCAGCAATCCGAGCGAAAGAACTACCTGGACAGCCAGAACGAAGACCTGGAAGACGCCCTCGGCACCCTGGAAAACGCCATCCGCAAGATCGACCGGGAAACCCGGGCGCGCTTCAAGGAATATTTTGATCGTATCAACCGTGGTCTGCAGGAGCTGTTCCCGAAAGTCTTCGGTGGTGGTCATGCGTACCTGGAGCTCACCGGAGATGACCTGCTCGATACCGGTGTCACCATCATGGCGCGGCCACCCGGCAAGCGAAACAGCACCATTCACCTGCTCTCTGGTGGGGAAAAAGCGCTGACCGCTCTGTCACTGGTGTTCAGTATCTTCCAGCTTAACCCGGCGCCATTCTGTCTGCTCGATGAGGTGGATGCGCCGCTGGACGATGCGAATGTGGGGCGTTTCTGTAACCTGGTATCGGAAATGTCTGCAAAAGTGCAATTTATCTACATCACTCATAACAAGATTGCGATGGAGATGGCTGCTACCCTGATGGGGGTCACCATGCATGAACCCGGTGTATCCCGTCTGGTATCGGTGGATGTGGAAGAAGCGGCCGAAATGGCGGCGATGTGAGGAATCGGTGCCGCTGTAACAGCGGCACTTCAGCACAAGCAAGGAAGAAGAGGCAATGGGCCTGAACCTGGAAACATTGATTGGTATTCTGGTTATTCTGATTCTGCTGATTCTGGCCGACGGTGTGCGGCGGATGATCAGGGAGCGGCATGGGCGACTGCGCATGCGCATCGATCCGCGCTACCGCGATCAGGCGGAGGAAGAAGAGGGCAGCGGTTATAACCCGGAGCTGATTGGCTCTGCACGGGTTATCCGCCGGGCCATGGAAGACGCAGAGCAGGATGAGCGTCCGCCCATGGTGATGGAACCCGATGAAGCGGCGGCGCAAGCGCGTACCGCAGAGCAGCAAAGCCTGTTCGACGGTGAGCAGGAACCAGAGTCCCAGCCAGAGCGCACGGCGGAGCCTGATGTCGAGCCCGCCCCGGTGCCGACACAACCGGTAGCGGAAAAACCGCCTGAACCGAAACCCGAGCCCGAACCGGCCCCTCGGGGTTCGCCGCGTCAGGCGCCGCGCCAGGAAGCGCGGGTTGAAGCCCGGCCCGCACCCAAGGCACCCAGTGAGCCCCAGCCCGTGCTGGAAGTGATTGTGGTACACCTGATTGCGCACCGTGGCGCGCCGTTCGATGGCAGCGCGCTGTTGCGAATGCTGCTGGAAGCGGGGCTGCGTTACGGCCGGATGAATATTTTCCACCGGCATGTGAGTGTGCAAGGTGCTGATGAGCTGCAATTCTCCATGGCCAACGCGGTTGAGCCGGGCACCTTCGATCTGGATACCATGGAAGACAAGACCTTTGCCGGTGTCACTTTCTTCCTGAAGCTGCCGGGGCCGACGGATGCTATGGGCGCACTGGACAAGATGCTGTCCATTTGTCAGCGCCTGGCCGCTGAGCTGGACGGTGAACTCAAGGATGAACAACACAGCGTGCTGACTCCGCAGACCATGGAACACCTGCGCCAGCGTGTGCAGGAATTCGAACGGCGTCAGCGGGTGCCCAGCGCGTAAAAGCAGTTGCGAGTGACGAGTTTCGAGAAGCGAAATACAAAAGGTTTTCGTACCTCGTTACTCGTACCTCGAGACTCCTAGCATCTGCAGGATGCGCCCTACGTTTAAGATGACACTGTGGGAGCGCCACTTGAGGCGCGAAGCGGTAGAAAAGCAACATCGGGATTCGCGCCTCAAGTGGCGCTCCTACAGAGCGAGTCGTTCGCTATCCATTATTCACTTTCATCATTAGCTGCTGCTACCGTGCCTAATCCAGACATCATCCAGAAAGCCCAACACCTCCGTGACCAGCTCAACGACTGGTCTTACCGCTATTACGTGCAGGACGATCCGGCGGTGCCCGATGCGGAGTACGACCGGGCGTTTCGTGCGCTCAAAGACCTGGAAACCCAGTATCCGGATTTGATTAGCGCCGATTCGCCAACCCAGCGGGTTGGGGACGTGCCGCTGGATGCGTTTGAACAGGTGCAACACGAAGTCCCCATGCTGAGCCTGGATAACGCCTTCGATGATGATGACCTGCACGCCTTCGACAAACGCATTCGCGAACGTCTGGATGTGAACGAAACGGTGGATTACGTGGCCGAGCCCAAGCTGGATGGGCTGGCGATTTCCCTGTTGTACCTGAACGGGGAGCTGGTGCGGGCGGCCACCCGTGGGGACGGTCAGACCGGCGAGAACATCACCGTTAATGCCCGAACTATTCGTTCAGTGCCCCTGACACTGCGCGGCGACGCGCTACCGTCGCGACTGGAAGTGCGTGGTGAAGTGGTAATGCCCCACGGTGGTTTTGCGGCGCTGAATGCTCGCCAGGAAGAGGCCGGTCAGAAGGTATTTGCCAATCCCCGCAACGCGGCGGCCGGCAGTCTGCGCCAGCTGGACCCCCGCATCACCGCCAGCCGGCCGCTGGAATTTTATGCCTATTCCATGGCCCAGCTGGAGGGTGTCAGCGAGCCGGCTACCCACGCTGACATGCTCGATGCCCTGCGCAGCTGGGGGCTGCGGGTCAACCCGGAGGTGCGGGTGTGTGCGGGTGTTGATGCACTACTGGCGTTCTACCAGGGCATTCTGGAAAAGCGCGATCGACTCGATTACGACATCGATGGCGTGGTTTACAAGGTCAACCGTTTCGACTGGCAGCAGGATCTGGGGTTTGTCAGCCGCGCCCCACGCTGGGCCATTGCCCACAAGTTCCCCGCCCAGGAAGAGCTTACTGTGCTGAACGGCGTGGACTGGCAGGTGGGCCGCACCGGCGCACTGACACCGGTGGCACGGCTGGAGCCGGTGCAGGTGGGCGGTGTCACGGTGAGTAACGCGACCCTGCACAATATCGACCAAATTGAGAAGCAGGACTTACATATAGGGGATACGGTAAAGGTTTATCGTGCAGGGGATGTGATTCCCAAGGTGGTGCGGGCGCTGCCAGAGCGCCGCCCGGCGGACGCCCGGGATATTGCCTTGCCGACGTCCTGCCCGGTGTGCGGTAGCGACATTCTGCGCGGCGATGATCAGGTGGTGGCCCGTTGTACCGGTGGGCTGATCTGTGGCGCTCAACAGCGTGAAGCCATCAAGCATTTTGCGTCCCGACGGGCCATGGATATCGATGGCCTGGGCGACAAGCTGGTGGATGCGCTGGTGGATCAGGAGCTGATTGCCACCGTTGCCGACCTGTACCGCTTGAAAGCGGAGCAGGTGGCGGGCCTTGAGCGCATGGGCGAGAAGTCCGCGGATAACCTGATTGCCGCACTGGAGACGTCCAAGACCGTGGGGCTGGGCCGTTTCCTGTTTGCTCTGGGCATTTTGCAGATCGGTGAAGAGACCGCCAAAAACCTGGCGGACTGTTTTGGTGATCTGGAGGGCATCCGCCGCGCTCCCTTGCTGTTGCTGCTGGCGGTGCCGGATGTGGGCATGGAAGTGGCCAAGGCCATTGGTGCCTTCTTTGCGGAAGCGGATAACGAGGTAGTGATCGACGGCTTGCTGGCGGAAGGGGTGAACCCGCAGGCCAGCGGGGTGCCCTCGGCAGCCTTTGTGAACAGCCTGACGCTGGCGCAGTTGCTGAAAGCCGCCAAGCGGTTGGGCATGAATCTTGAGGGCATTGGTGACAAGTCCTTGGAAACCCTCGGTGGGCACTTCCGCACCGTGGCGCAATTGAGCGTGGCGGCGGCTGAAGGCGCGGGCGCGGAACCCCAGGGCGTGCGCTCCGGGGTTATGACGCAGCTGGCCAGGGCACTGGCGGAGAACGGTTGGCAAGCCCGCTTGCAGGAGGCAGAGGATCAGGTTGCCGCTCTGTCTGCCCGCGCCCCGGCCCAGGCCGAAAGTCGGCCGTTGGAAGGGCAAACCTGGGTGCTTACCGGCACCCTGGAGCAGCTTACCCGTGACCAGGCCAAACAGGCGTTGCAGCAGTTGGGAGCAAAAGTGGCGGGGTCGGTGTCCAAAAACACCAGTACGGTGGTGGCGGGCGCGTCGGCCGGTTCCAAACTGGCGAAAGCGGAATCCTTGGGCGTTGAGGTGTGCGACGAAGCTGCGCTACTGTCCCTGTTGACCCAGCACGGCATTGACCCGGGAGCGTTATGAAAATCTGGCTACCCCTGCTGTTGGCGGCACTGACCCTGAGTGGCTGTGCCGGCACACCGACCAACACGGACAATGTCTGCGCGGTGTTCGATCAGAGGGGTGGCTGGTTCAATAACTGGTATAAGTACGCCAAGAACACCGAGAAGGAATACGGTGTGCCGGTACCGGTATTGATGGCAACCATCTACAAGGAATCGGGTTTCAACGCCAAGGCCAGGCCGCCCCGGACCAAGCTGCTGGGTTTCATTCCCTGGAAACGCCCGTCGTCGGCCTATGGGTATCCCCAGGCGCTGGATGGCACCTGGGACTGGTACAAGGACGCCACCGGTCGCCGTGGTGCGGACCGGGATGATTTCAAGGATGCGGTGCGGTTTGTCGGTTGGTACCACTACCAGAGCTACAAAAAAAACGGCGTGGCCCGTAACGACACCTATAACCTTTACCTCAATTACTACGCCGGCCACGGCGGCTATGCCCGCGGTACCTGGAAAAACAACAAGTGGATGAAAGGCGCGGCCCAACGCACGGCATCCATGGCAAACCGTTATCAGCAACAGATGCAGGGATGTGGCAGGGGGTAGCTACGAGCTACGAGCTACGAGCTACGAGCTACGAGCTACGAGCTACGAGCTACGAGCTACGAGCTACGAGCTACGAGCTACGCAAATTAGATAGGGAGGGTCGAAAAGTTCATTATGATTTGGGTTTCTTTGTAGGGGGTCAATAGCTGTACCGTTTGCGTCTGGTGAGGTGGGTAAATGTCGTTATATTGCTTCTTTCGCGAAAGACTCGAACCGGGTACCTGTATTTTTATGTGCTTGTCCTTGTAAGCTAGAAACTCGTAGCTGTTAGCTGATTTTCGGGGTGTTTTTTGGATAACGAATCCATCGTTTACGGTTGCATCAAGCATTTGCCGTTTGGCAATTTGCAGGAGCGCAAGACGAGCTGTTTTCAGAACCGTAAAGCCATTCGGCAATTGCCGCAGGCAGATGAGTGGCCGTTCCTGTGTCGGGAAATGTTTTCCGTGCCCGGTGATGACTTGATGGGCGGCACCTTCCAGACCCAGGTGATTCATTTCGGCATGTCTTATCGGGCGGTGGAGTACGAGTGGGAACACTGGATTGCCAAGTTCGAGTCCCTGCTCAAAAACATGTACTGGGTGAATGCGGTAGTGCACCTGGAAACCGAGTTGTCCGGGTTTCATACCTTCGTGTGGGACAGTGCCGATGTGTACCACGAACCCTCTGACGCCCCCCTGCGAGTACGTTGCGAATGGGCCCGTGAAGGGGCTATCGCCTGAGTTTTTCCCCCGTGCTGTAACGGCTCGGTTAAATGTCGGATTACGCCATTAGGCTAATCCGACCTACGTAAAAACCCCTCCTCATTTGCTGTTATTTTCCCTTCTCTGTGATTGCATTCTTATCCCCTTGCGGCATAGTCGAGAGAGACGATTATAAAAAAGGTGAGGATGATGGCTCTCGATTATTCGTTGCTTGATGTATTCGCGGGTGCACCCTTTCAGGGCACCCAGGTTCCGGTGGTTACACTGGATGCGGCCAACAGTAGTGACTCCAGCAAAACGGCCATTGCCGGTGAGTTTCAGCAAACCGAAACGGTGTTTATCGAGCCGGGCAACAGCGCTTCGCCAGTGACGGTGTTCAATAGCAAAGGCCGGCAATTATTTGGTGCCCATACCATTCTGGCCGCCTCCTATGTGGCCTATGAAATGGGAATGACAAAGGATGAGGGCGAGTTTGCTTCGTTTCTGCTTAGGCAAAACGAACAATGGATTGAGAGCTTTATTGATAAGGGTGATAGCCGCTCGCCGGGGGCCATTCAGTTTGCCCGGGTGCTGACTCCGACCATTGACCGCTACACCCCGGAAATTCCCCGTCTGGCCGCGGCGCTGAATATTGACGAAAAACACATCTCTTTCAGCAAGTACAAACCGATGGTGGTCAGTGTGGACAAGCCAACGTTGGTCGTGCCCTTTACCAAACCGGAGCACGTGCTGGCCGCCAGTCTGAATGCGGACCGTTGGTCCGACTTGTTCGGCGGTGTGTACACCTCGGAGTTGTTTCTGTTCGCCCCGGGCAGCATTACCGGGTTTACGGAGTTCCACGGGCGTTTGTTGAATCCTTCATTACCCCGCGATGCCTTTCCCCCCATTGGCGCCGTGATGCCGGAGTTTATTGCTTACCTGGCAGAGCAGGGCGAGACCGCGCCGGGGACCCATACGCTGTCGATAGACCGGGGCAGTCATGAGACGCGCAAGAGTATTCTCCATGCGGAGTTCGACAAGCGCCCGGGCAAGGAAGTGCGCTGCCGCATTGGTGGCAACGTGATCAAGATGGGGACGGGATCACTGTTGTATTCGTGACCCTAAACTATTCGTGACCCTAAACTATTCGTGACCCTAAACTATTCGTGACCCTAAACTATTCGTTACCCGAGCGATTTTTCAGATAGACGATGAACGCCACGGTGGCGATGACGCAAAGGAAAACGACGAAGGCCGTGATGAGTTGGTCGAGAGTCAGGTTATTGAGCATGTGGGTTCCCTTGTGGAGTCGTCGGCCCTGAGAATCGTTAAAGTATGGCAGCGCAAGCGGTGCCTGCAACGTTCACGTCACACCCCTTCCGCAATGGGAGGGGGTGTGGGTTTCCCTGTCCCGTTCGATCTTATCCAATCGCGCAAAGTGCCGATCGGGTTTTGTCCCAGCCCAGGCAGCCATCGGTAATGGACAGGCCGTACTGAAGCGGCTTGTCCTGCCCCTGCCGGCCCTCATGGAGATGGCTTTCCAGCATCACCCCGGCGATAGCCGTTTGCCCCTGAGTTCGTTGCTGTAGCAGATCCTGTAATACCGCGGGCTGGCGCAGCGGATCCTTGCCGCTGTTGGCGTGGCTGCAGTCCACGATCAGTCGCGGGTTGCAGCCCTTGGCCTCCAGTGCAGCGGCGGCAGCTTGCACGCTGGCGGCATCGTAGTTGGGGCCGTCGTGGCCGCCGCGCAGCACCAGGTGGGTGTCCGGGTTGCCGGCGGTTTGCAGCAGGGCGCTATGGCCATGCTCATCCATGCCCAGATGCGTGTGTGGGTGAATGGCAGCCCCCATGGCGTCGCAGGCCACACCGATGCTGCCATCGGTACCATTCTTGAACCCCACCGGCAGGGGCAGGCCACTGACCATTTCCCGGTGAATCTGCGATTCCGTGGTGCGTGCGCCGATGGCCGCCCAACTCAGCAGGTCGCCCAGGTAATCGGCGGCCATGGGGTGCAGTAGCTCGGTGGCGAGTGGCAAACCCAGCCGGGCCAGATCCAGCAGCAGGTGGCGGGAGACGTTCAATCCGGTGGCGATATCGTTGCTGCCGTCCAGGTGTGGGTCGTAGAGCATGCCTTTCCAGCCCACGGTGGTACGGGGCTTTTCCACGTAGGCGCGCATGACGATGAAGATTTTATCGTCCAGCTGCGCACCCAACTCGGCCAGGCGGTGGCCGTATTCCAGGGCGGATTTGGGATCGTGAAGGGAGCAGGGCCCGGTGATCACCAACAGGCGCGGATCCTCGCCATTAAGGATATTGCGAATGGTCTGTCGGTGCTGTTCGATCTGTGTCGCCAGTAGGCCATCAACCGGCAGCCGCTCACGCAGCACCGTGGGGGAGGGCAGCGGCAGGCTGCGTCGTGGCGAAGCCTGATGGTGGTGGAGTCGGCTGTCGGTGTTCTCTGTCTGTTGGCTGTTTACCTGTTGCATGATCTTCCCTTAATACTGCGGCGCGTTATCGTCGCGCGTGATTCGTCGATCGTTGTGTGGCGGTGCGCTGACGTAGCCAGCGGCTAAATCGGGTGGTCAGGCGGTTCAGTCGATAGCGATACATGGTGTTGTCCCTGTGTTGCATTTGTCTGTTTGTGTGGGCAATAAAAAACCCCGGGCGGGTTACCGGCCGGGGTTTCATGTGTTCGGCAGGCGTCCCTTAACGGGCGCGCCTGAGTGTCGGTCAGGCGCGCGAGCGGCTAAACCAATACCCGTAATAAGACGCAGCAGACACCGCCATACCGGCCACTGGGCCAGTCAGGGTGCGTGTGTTGAGCTGTGCTGCGTGCATGGTCATGCCTCTTGAATTCGCTTC
>NZ_LWEZ01001189.1:0-3545 GCF_001634945.1 Alcanivorax sp. HI0044 | reverse complement strand
GAAAATTCTCGGCTTCCTGGGCGGTGAAGGTGTTGGCGCGACCGCACTGAACAGCCTGAAGGGCCTGTGGGGCGTGGCCGGTTAATGCCGTATTGACGGCCTGTTGGCAGGCGGGATGCGATACTGTCGCTCCGCCTGCCCTAGAGTAATTCATGGATTCATTGTCACAGGCCGTATTGGGTGCCTCCGTCGGGGGCGCTGTTCTCTCCCGCCCCCTGGGTCGCCGGGCTCTGCTCGGTGGCGCCTTGCTGGGCACCCTGCCCGATCTGGATGTGCTGATTGATTACGGCGATGCGGTGGCCAATTTCACCGAGCATCGCGGTTTCAGCCACTCCCTGCTGGTGTTGTTGCCGGTCTCGCTGGTGCTGGCCCTGTGCCTGTCCCGCTGGCAGACACAGATTCCGTTGCGACGCTGGTGGTTGTTCACCGGGCTGTGTTTGATCACGCACCCGCTGCTGGATGCGTTTACCACTTATGGCACCCAGTTGTTCTGGCCACTGGGTGACCCGGTGGCCATCAGCAGTGTCTTTATCATTGATCCGCTTTATACCCTGCCCATGTTGGTTGCCGTGATAGTGGCTCTGGCACGACCGCCGGCAATGGCGGCACTGGCCACCGGGCTGACGCTGTCCTCCCTGTATCTATGCTGGAGCCTGGTGGCCCAGCAGTGGATGACACAGCGGGTGATGCCAACGCTGGCGCAACGGGGCTTGAGTGAGGCGCCACGTCTGGTGCAGCCCATGCCGTTTTCCACCCTGCTGTGGCGGGTGACGGTGCTGGGGGAACAGCAGAGACTGGAGATTGTCACCGGTGTGCTGGATAACGGCGATGCGCTGACAGTGGAAACCTTCCCCCGTTCGCCGCAGGACTATGCCGAGGCCATGCAGCTGCCGGCGGGCCGCAAATTGGCCTGGTTCACCCGGGGGTTCATGGATGTGGACGCCGGGCCTGACCAGTTACTGGCCACGGATATTCGCTTGGGGGTGCCGGGGCTGCATCCCTTCCAGTTTGTGCTGGCGGAACAGGAAGACGGTGTCTGGAAGGCATTGCCCAGCCACAAGCTGCCGCGGCCCATGGCCAACCCGCAGGCCTGGCCAGCACTGCTGGACCGGACCCTGGCCCGCCAACCGATTCTCTGCCTGACCACCCTGGAAGCCTTGCCGGCGGGTAGCCCCTGTCCATCGGTGATGCCCTAGTGGGCGCCGGTATAGACCTCTTCGCGCCCGCCGGCATGGCCTGCCATAGCGGAATACTCCAAGTCTGAAAGGCGCCGGCGCAGGGCATTCAGCTAATAGCGACAGCCCGGTCGCAGCCTATATCCAGCAGTGTGATGCCGGCCTGCGGGTTATTCCCAGCCGGCCAGGACCAGTTTGCCGATGGTGCTGCCGCTCTCCAGCCGCCGGTGGGCTTCTTTCAGGTTGGCGGCATTGATGGTGCCGAGCCCCTCACTGACGGTGCTCTGGATTTTGCCTTGATCCACCAGTGTGCTGAGTTGGGTGAGGATGTTGCCCTGGCGTTGCATGTCCGTGGCGAACATGGCGCGGGTGAACATGAATTCCCAGCTAAAGCGGGCGCTTTTGGCTTTCAGGGGATTCAGGTCCAGGGGCGCGCGGGCATCGACAATGGCGCAGATGCCGCCGAACGGGGCCACGGCCTGGCAGGCCGTGGCCCAATAGTCGTCCAGATTCTGGGTGATGAAGATGCCATCAATCTGCGGGCAACCAATGGCTTCCAGCTGTGGCAGCAATGGCTTGCGGTAGTCCACCATGTGATGGGCGCCGAGGCTTTGGCACCAGTTGGCAGAGGTTTCCCGGCCTGCGGTGGCAATGACCTTGAGGCCAAAGTGGTGGGCGGCCAGCTGAATGGCGATGGAGCCCACGCCGCCGGCACCACCGATCACCAGCAGATTTTTCCCTTCACATTCACCGGGCTGAAAGCCGAGTTGATCTTCCAGAGCCTCCCATGCAGTGAGCGCTGTGAGTGGTAATGCGGCGGCCTCCTGCATGCCCAGACTGTCCGGTTTTTTTGCCACCAGGCGTTCGTCAACGCATTGATGCTGAGCGTTGCTGCCCTGGCGTTGCACGGCGCCGGCGTACCAGACCCGATCGCCGGCCTGGAAGTTTTCCACTTCCGCGCCCACCGCTTCCACCACACCGGCGGCGTCAAACCCCAGCACCCGGTAACCGGGTTGTTCCAGGGGGCGCTGGCGCAGTTTGGTGTCAATCGGATTGACGGAGACGGCCTGCACGGCCACCAGCAGATCCCGCGGGCCGGGTGCGGGCAGGTCCAGCTGGATGTCTTCCAGGGCGTGAACATCCTCGATGGCTCTGGGCTGGTTGAATCCAATGGCTTTCATGCAGGCTCCCTCACAGTTCGACAACGTATTCCCACAAGTGCTGGTTGCCACGATTTGGCACACTTGGCTGGGCAGACTATGCCACAGTATGGCTTTATCGTCTGGCAGCAGATCATCGCCAGCGCTTCGGGACAGCAAAAGGGAGAGCACAATGAAGTTTGAAGAATACCGCCGGTTTGATGCCATTGGGCTTGCCGATTTGGTGACACGGGGGGAGGTCACGGCGGCGGAATTACTGGAGCTGGCGATTGCCCGTGCCGAGGCGGTGAACCCGCAATTGAATGGGTTGATCATCCCGTTGTACGACATGGCCCGAAAGCAGGCCACGGGGCCTTTGAGCGGACCGCTGGCGGGTGTGCCCATGCTGGTAAAGGATCTGTTCCAGGAAATCGGCGGTGCGCCCAGCTATCAGGGAAATAAGGCGCGCAAGGCCAGTGATGTCCATGCACAACGAGATTCCACTCTGGTGGCGCGCTGGAAGCAGGGCGGGCTGGTCCCGTTTGGTCGTACCAATACCCCGGAGTTTGGCGCCAAGGGCATTACCGAGCCGGATTCGTTCGGGCCGGCACGCAACCCCTGGAACCCGGACCATACTCCCGGTGGCTCTTCCGGTGGCTCGGCAGCCATGGTCGCTGCGGGCGTGGTGCCGGTGGCCGGCGCCAACGATGGCGGTGGCAGCATTCGGATTCCGGCTGCCTGTTGTGGCCTGTTCGGTCTCAAGCCGGGCCGTGGGCGCACCCCCTGGGGGCCGGAATTCACGGAGGCCATGCACGGGATCGCCGTTAACCACGTACTCACCCGTAGCGTCCGTGACAGCGCGCTGCTGCTGGATATTGCCCAGGGCGACGAGCGCGGCAGCCTGTTTCAGATTGCCCCGCCAAAGCAGGCTTACGCCCTGTCTGCGGCCAGCCGCCCGGGCAAGTTACGCATCGGTTTTTCCACCCGCTCGCCGCTGGGTACCGATGTGGATCCGGAAGCGATCCGGGCGGTGGAGAAAACCGTGGCGTTGTTGCGGGACTTGGGCCACGAAGTGATTGATGCCGAGCCGCAGATGGACGCCAAACAGATGTGTATGGACTGGCTGTCGGTCTGGTTTGGTCAGTGTGCTGCCGAAGTGGATGAGGTGAAGGCCATTACCGGTTGCGGTGATGAAGGCTTCGAGTTGGATACCCTGGCCATTGCGGCTTTT
>NZ_LWEZ01001188.1:0-4625 GCF_001634945.1 Alcanivorax sp. HI0044 | reverse complement strand
GCCAGGGTGTAAGCAGAAAACTCCTGCACCTTGATACCGCGGCGGTTGGTAAACACCATTTTCACGCCGGCGCGGATGTTGGCCGCCAGCTTGGCGCGGCGAGGTTCGCCGTCATCCTGAATTTCAATCCACTGCCCGGGCGGCAGCTGGCTGCATTTCTTCACCAGGAAATGATTTTCCGGCAATTCCGGCACCGTTTCCGGCTGGACCGGCTCGGCGGGCTGCTCTGGCTCCACCGCCACCCGCTCCGTCTGCAGCCCCTTGAGCAGCTGCTGATGCACATCACGGAACTTAACCAGCAGCTGTTTGGTTTCCACCGCATCGTAGTTGATCTGGCTGAGGCCGCTGTGCAGGGTCTTGAGCAGCTTCGGACTCAGATCCTTCAGTTTTTCCAGGGCCGCTTGCTCCCGGTGTTCCAGCACACTCCAGACCACCGCATCGACTACCTTCACCTGCTGCTGCCACAATCCGCTATCTTCGCCTTCGCGCAGCCAGGTCAAGTACAACACCTGTTGCCAGCCCTGGCGCAGCAGGCGCACCACCACATCCGGCAGCTGCCGCCCGGCCATGCGCTTATCCAGCACCGCCACCACTTCGCTGCGGGCCTGCTCGGCACGGGCCTTGCCCTCTTCTGCTTCGCGAACCCGCTGTTCCACACGATCGGAACGGCTTTTCTGGTTATCGAAGAACTGCTGGAACTCCTGCAACAGCGAGGAGAACAGGCTGGCATCATCTTCGTAATCATCAATGATGCGGTGCACCGCCTGATTAATCCTCTGGTAGAGGTCGTCCTGGATACCCTGCTGCGGATCCCATTGGCTACCGGCCCGGGCCAGCATGTTCAGCAATAGGCGGGCTTCATGATTATCGTTGCTAAAAAAGGTTTTATCGATGATCGCCACTTTCAGCAGCGGGATCTGCAAGCGGCCAATTAACGCCTTGATTTCCGAGGGCAGGCCCTCGTCATCCAGAATGAAATCGAACAGCAGGGCCACCAGATTGATGACATCATCATCGGCCTGATCCAGGGCATGGATGGCCTCGCCGTGCTCATTGTCGAGCAGCTCGGACAGGTCCGTTTTCAGGTCGGCACGGTCTTCGCCTTCCTCCTCTCCGAGACTACGCTCTACCCGCTGCAGGCGGTTCAAGACGCCGAGCAGATCATCGGAGCTGACCTGATGCACAGACGCCGCGTTAGCCACCGGCGCGCCATTCATATAAGGCACCCCGTTCTGCATAACGGCCATGGCCGCCTCGCTGGCTACGCCCGGCGCGCCGCCTGCCCCACCATTACCCGGGCCTCCCTGCATGCCGCGCATGGTCACCAGCAATTCCTGCAATAAACCAAACATCTGATCGTTGCTGGGGCCGCCGACATTCCCTGACATCGGTATCCCACCGTCAGAACCCTGGCCCTGGCTCGCCAGTGAGCGGGAGCCGGGCTTGCGTGCCGGGGCGATAGGCGCAGACTTCATTTCCGGCAACACCCCGGCATCGATCAGCACCTTGTTGGCCTCACTGACCAGATAGCCGGTTTCGGCCATCACTTCCCGCTCGAACAGCTTGAGGATGATCAGACGGGCCTTGATATCCAACGACAGCTTTTCCAGCCCTTCGCTGAAACAGGCGACCAGCTGGCGGGGTTCCAACGGGTTGTTGTGTTCGTTCACTTCCCGTTTGCTTTCAAACAGGTATTCGATGCGATGACAGAGGACCTTTAGCTGCTCGTTACAGCCATTGCGGGCCCGGCGCGCCATGTTATCCAGCGCCACCGAGGTTTCCAGCTCATCCTCATTGACCAGCGTCAGGGAATCTAGGTCCACCGGCGTTTTTTCCAGTGTCTCGGTTTCCGGGGGCCGCGCCAGGGTTAGAAATTGATGATTGATGGCCTGCTTGAAACTGCCTATCAAGCCAGCACGCTGAATGCGCAGCTCACGCATGGCCTCGAAATAGCGCTCGCGCTCTCCGTCTGTCTCTTTCTCGGCAAGGTCGTACAATTTATCATCGGCACCATCCAGCATATCTCCCAGATAAGCCCCACTAAGGGAGAGATAGCGCGCACACATCTTCTCAAGCGGCCGCGGCATGCTGCCTGGCGCTGCTTTCCCGGAAACCGGCTTTAGCTGTGTGACCTTGGACATTGCTCCCCCGGCAGGCGAACCCGCGACAGGCTGGGTGAAATACATCAAAAACTAGGGTGTGTATGGCACCAACGCTTTAATACTTTAATACGCTATCATGCATCAAGGGTAAGAATTTTGAACTAGTTGGCACTGACAGAATAGTGTGCGAGCACTCACAAACAAAACGCCCCACTTTCCCTACCCCGGAAATTCCCCTAGCCTAAGGCCTTTCGGGGCATTGGACGATAGCCATGGAACAGACGGTAACCATACTCAAACAGATTAGCGGTCTTCTGTGGGGATGGCCGGCGCTGATTCTCATCGCTGGCACAGGCATTTACCTGACCCTTATTCTCGGCTTCCTGCCCTTACGCCAGCTGGGTTTTGGCTTTCGGCAAATGCTGGGGCCGCAGCGCGGGGTGGGCACCATCGGTGCCGGCGCCGCCCTCGCCACGTCGCTGTCTGCCACCATTGGTACCGGTAATATTGTCGGCGTAGCCACCGCCATTCACTCCGGTGGCCCTGGTGCCCTGGTCTGGATGTGGCTGATCGCCCTGGTAGGCATGGCCACCAAATACGCAGAAGCGGTCCTCGCCGTTCATTTCCGGGAAAAAGATGCCGCCGGGCAATACGTGGGCGGCCCCATGTATTACATCAAAAACGGCCTGGGCAAGAACTGGCACTGGCTGGCCATCGCCTTTGCCGTCTTCGGCATGATTGCCGGCTTCGGGATTGGTAACAGCGTCCAGGCCAACTCCGTGGCTCACGGACTCAATGACAGCTTTGGTCTGCCACCCTGGATCACCGGCGTCACTCTGGCGGTCCTGGTGGGCATGGTGGTGCTGGGCGGCATGAAACGGATCGCCACCGTGGCGACCTTTATTGTGCCCTTTATGGCACTAGCCTATCTGCTGGCAGGCCTGGTGGTTCTGGCGGATCACGCCAGCGCCATTCCCGATGCTCTGGCCCTGTGTTTTGAAGGGGCCTTCAGCGGCACCGCCGCCGCCGGTGGTTTTGCCGGGGCACTGGTGAAAGAAGCCATCCGCTTCGGTATGGCCCGGGGGATCTTCTCCAACGAAGCTGGCCTGGGCAGCGCCCCCATCGCCCACGCCTCCGCCAACACGGACCATCCCGCCCGACAGGGCTCCATCGCCATGCTCGGCACCTTTATCGACACCATTATTGTCTGCTCCGTTACCGGCCTGGCGATTGTATCCACCGGCGTGTGGGACAGCGGCGTCAAAGGCGCCCCCCTTTCCGCCATGGCGTTTTCATCCACCTTCGGCGGTGTCGGCAACATCATTGTGGCCTGCAGCCTGGCCGTGTTTGCCTTTACTACCTTGCTGGGCTGGAGCCTGTACAGCGAGCGCTGCACCCAGTTCCTGTTCGGCAACAAGGCGATCATGCCATTCCGGGTCGTCTGGGTACTGGCCGTGCCGTTAGGGGCCATAGTCAGCCTGAACTTCGTCTGGGCACTGGCCGACATCATGAATATCCTGATGGCCGTGCCAAACCTGATCGCTCTGTTATTATTGTCCCCCATTGTGGTTCGGCTAAGCCGAGAGTTCTTCGCCAACCGCCGCCCGGACTGAATATTTGTAGGAGCTTGCTTGCAAGCGAACCCAGGGTATCGTCAATTGCCCAGCTTCGCTTGCAAGCAAGCTCCTACAGTGCACAAACACACCTTGTAGGACCCATCCCAGCATGACCATCTCCCTCCCTGACTACGTCCGCAACGACATTCAGCGCAATGTGACCTTTGCTCTGGAAGAAGATATCCGCGATGGCGATATCACCGCCCAGCTCATCGACGCGGACAGTCGCAGCACGGCCACCATCATTACCCGCGAAGACACCGTCATGTGTGGCACGCCCTGGGCCGACGAAGTCTTCCGGCAGTTGGGCGGCGTGGACGTTGAATGGCATGTCCAGGATGGCGACCGTCTCCCAGCCGAAACCACTTTGTGCACCCTGCGCGGCAACACCCGCAAGATTCTCACTGGCGAGCGCACTGCCCTCAATTTCCTGCAAACCCTGATGGGCACCGCCACCACCGCCCGCCGCTACGCGGATGCCGTGGCCGACAGCCAGGTCACCATCCTCGACACCCGGAAAACCCTGCCCGGCCTGCGCGCCGGCCAGAAATACGCGGTCCTCTGCGGCGGCTGCCAAAACCACCGCATCGGCCTCTACGACGCCTTCCTGATCAAGGAAAACCACGTCACCGCCTGCGGCGGCATCACCGCCGCCATTGAGCGCGCACGGGCACTGGCGCCGGACAAGAAAATCATTGTGGAAGTGGAGACACTGGCAGAACTGGAGGAAGCGGCTGGGCTGACGCCGGATCAAATTATGCTGGATAACTTCAGTGTGGAGATGCTGAAGGAAGCAGCTAAAATCGCCATTGAATCTGCGCTGGAGGTGTCTGGGAATCTGACAGTGGACAATGCCACCAACCTACCGAGCAGCCGGCACTGGTATTTATCGTCCGGAGCATTAACC
>NZ_LWEZ01001187.1:0-7274 GCF_001634945.1 Alcanivorax sp. HI0044 | reverse complement strand
ACTGGCAGAGAATCTGGCCAACGAAACTGGTGGCCCCAAAGACCACCACATCAAATTGTGAATCGCTCATGGAGACTCCTTGAAGAATCAGCGAAATGGATCAGCGCAATGGAAAGTCTGACTGTGTTCGTATCCTAAGCCATTGGGGGGCGGATACGTAACCGGTGAGACAGGACGTGTGCAGGGCAAAAAAGAACGCGCCCGCAAGAGCGGGCGCGGTAAAGGGGAAACCCGTTCAGGCGGCCTGTTGTGTCGGGGCGGATTCCTTGATGGCGTATTTGCGGATCAGGGCGGCTCGCCTGGCGGGATCGAAATTGATATTGGCAGCCTGGTAATCCGCCTTTTCCAGCAGGCGCTTATCCATCACCCGGAACCACAGCGGCGGGATGTAGCTGATCAGGAACATGCCGAAGTAACCGTTCGGGAGCGTGGGCAGGTCTTCGAAATGACGCAGGCTCTGGTAGCGCCGTGCCGGGTGGGCGTGGTGGTCGGAGTGACGTTGCAGGTGAAACGTAGCCCAGTTGGAAAACATGTGGTTGCTGTTCCAGCTGTGATGGGGCTGAGTCCGTTCATAGCGGCCATTGCCATCCTTGTGACGCAGCAGCCCATAGTGTTCCACATAATTGGCGGAGGTCAGCTGCAGGTAGGACCAGAGAGTGACGGCAGCAATAAAAGGCACCATTTTCCAGCCAAACAGGGCAATAACACTACCCCAGATCAACAGGCTCAGCAGGCCGGGTTGAAGAATGTCATTGTGCACGGACCATACCGGTTTGCCGGCTTTTTGCAGGCGCGCCTTTTCCAGCCGCTAGGCACGTTTGAAGGTGCCAGGGATTTCGCGGGCGGCAAACTTCCAGATATTTTCCCCCAGCCGCGACGAGGCAGGGTCTTCCGGGGTGGCCACGTCGCGGTGGTGGCCCTTGTTATGCTCAATGGGGAAGTGGCCGTAGCCCAGGGGCGCCAGAACCAGCTTTGCCAGCCAGCGCTCAATACGGGTTTTCTTGTGGCCCAGCTCGTGGCCCAGATTGAGCCCGGCGCCGCCGCAAATGGTGCCCGTCATCAGCACCATGGCGATGACGCCATGCAGGGGGAGAGTGTGAGTGCCCACAAACCACATGCCAAACAGGTAGGCGCCAAGCAGGATTGGCACCAGGGCATAGGTCATCCTGCGGTAGAAGTGATCCGCTTCCAGTTGCGGGACAACCTCCTCCGGTGGGTTGCTCTGGTCTTCACCGATCAGCATGTCCAGCACGGGAATGGTGAGGTAATAGAAGGCCAGCGGCAGCCACAGCAACAAGGCGTTGCCGGTGGTCATATACAGCAATGGGCCCAGGAATACGGTGCCTGGGACTAACAGGGATACCATCCACAGGTGACGCTTGCGATCCCGGTATTCGACCCCGGAGGGGCCGATAAATACGCTTGCCTTGTTCATAAGAGGCCTCGTTGTTGTGTGCAAGTTCATGTCTTGCTGCCATATTGCGCCGCTGTGCTGGGTAGCAGCACCGCAGGAGGTGGCAATAAATCGTCATAAAGTGACAGGTTAAACAGTGTGTTTCAGAGTAAGCTGGGTGGCATCCAGCGGGAGCGAGGGCGGTAGTGAAAAATGTGATGGTGGAGGAACACGGGGTATCCATGGTTGAACGGCTGCGTCCGGCCATTCACCCCACCTATAGCCGGTTGCTGTGTGCTCACCTCCATGGGCAGGGGTTTACCGATGCGGATATTTTTGCCGGCACCCGGCTGGAATGGCAGCAGCTGCTCAGCGAACACCGCTACCTCAGCCAGGAACAACTGACGCGGCTGATTCGCCGAGCCGTGGCGTTAACTGGCCAGCCCTGGATCGGGCTGCATATTGCCAATGCCACCTCGGTGTCAGCCCATGGTGCGCTCGGGTATGCCGTGGTTTCCGCCGCCGATCTGCGTGCTATGCATCAGGTGATTGCGCGTTTCGCCTCGATTCGCCTGCAGCTGACGGACCTGGCGTTTGTCGAGGAAGGCGGCGAGGGTCGCCTTATCATCACCGAGAGGCAGCCATTGGGCGAGGCCCGTGAGTTTCTTTACGGTGCCTTGCTGGGCACCTATTTTCAGATGATTGATGCGGTGCTGCCGCAACGTGGCCGGGATATTCGTGTGTCACTGCCACTGCCAGACGCCCAGTGGTCGCCGGAATATGAGCGGCTACTGGGTTGTGCGGTGCAGTTTGGCACGACACAGTTCGAGATCGTGATTGCCAGCCACCAGTTAGACAAACGTTGCCTGACCGCAGATCCGGCCATGCATCGCACTGCGTTGCGTGATTGCGAACATCAGCGCAAACAGCTGGAACAGGGTGGGCCGTTCAGTCAGCAGGTGGGACTGGTGTTGCTGGATCAGCCCGGCGCTTTCCCTTCACTGGAAACCATGGCGAGCGAATTCGCCATGTCACCGCGCACGCTGATTCGCAAACTCAAAGCGGAAGGGACGAGCTATCAGCAGTTGCTCGATGAGGTGCGCCGGGAATTGGCGTGCTGGCTGTTAATGGAAACGGCGGACCCGGTGGAACGCATTGCGGAACAGCTGGGGTACCAGGACACCTCCAACTTCAGTCGCACTTTCCGGCGCTGGTTCGGCATTACGCCGTTGGCCATGCGCCGGTCTCGGTCGTAATTCGAGACAAGCCTGTCAAGCTGCAAGAAACGTGCTATCCACGCTAAACAAAAAAATCCCTCCGGCTACAGGGGGGGGGAAGTCGCCGGAGGGTGTCCGTCAGTGTTGCTTGAGGACGAAATCGACTTTCTCGCGTACTGCACAGTCCGGGCAGGCCCAGTCGTTGGGGATTTGTAGCCAGCGGGTGCCGGGCGGGAACCCTTCGTTTTCATCGCCGTGTTGCTCGTCGTAGGTGTAGCCGCAGTTTGGGCACTGAAACTGGTGAGCCTTGTCGATGTCCTGTTCGGCCTGGCGCGCCGCCTCAACGCCATCTTGCTGCACATCGGGTTCAGAATCGGCGCTGCGATAACTCACCACCGGGCGTTGCCATTTTTTCAGTAGCGCGTCGCGTTTTCCCGGTTGTAGATTGGCCCGGGTCAGGTCGCCGTTGTAATGCTGATAGACCAGCGGGTCCATTTTTTGATACCAGACAAAAGGCAGGTAAGCGGGTATCAGCATGGATGCATAGCCGGAGGGCAGTTGCGGGCTGTCATCAAAATGGCGCAACGCCTGAAAGCGGCGGGTCGGGTTGGCATGATGATCGGAATGGCGCTGCAATTGATAGAGGAAAAGATTGGTGACGATGTGATTGCTGTTCCAGGAATGCCGGGGCTCACAGCGCTCGTAGCGACCGTCAGGTTTTTTCTGCCGAAGCAGCCCGTAATGTTCCATGTAATTAATCACTTCCAGCAGGGAGGCACCATAAAACGCCTGCAGAAGCAGAAACGGTAAAACCACCCAGCCCAGCCACAGCGTTAATAGTCCGAACAGGGCAACGGTCATTAGCCAGCTTTGCAGGTTTTCATTTTTCAGGGACCACAGTGGTTGGTCACAACGTTGCAGACGTTGCGCTTCAATTTGCCATGCGGATTTCACGCTACCGATCATGGTACGCGGCAGAAACGCCCAGAATGATTCGCCCATGCGCGAGCTGGCCGGATCCTCGGGGGTGGCCACGTTTTTGTGGTGCCCTTTGTTGTGCTCCACGAAAAAGTGCCCGTAGGCAACCGGGGCCAGAGTGATCTTGGCCAGCCAGCGTTCGGATCGGGTTTTCTTGTGGCCCAGTTCGTGGGCGGTATTGATGGCAATGCCGTTAACCGCGCCGACACTGAAGACCAGACCGACCAGGCCCCACAGTGGCACATCCCCGCTGGCCACCAGCCAGGCGCCCAGGATAGTGGCCAGATACTGGGTCGGGATGTAGGCATAAACAATCAGCCGGTAGTAGGTATCGCTTTCCAGCTGTGGGACGGCAGATTCCGGTGGATTGCTGGTGTCGGCCCCTACCACCCAATCGGCAAAGGGAATCAGACCGTACACGAGGAAAGGGCCGCCCCAGAGCAACCCGGGCCAGGGCCAGATAAACAGATAAATGAGAAGAAACGAAACAGCCAGCACGGGGATCGCCGGGCTGAGTAACCAAAGGTAACGTTTCCCGTCGTGCCAGTCAGGGAGTGTGGTGGTTGAGTCTGTTGATGCCATGGTGCCACCTTTGTTCTGCTTTTCGTTTAACGCTATACCCCTTATGGAATGGGGCCAAGTACTGCTTTGTATAGACTTGGAAACGGCCTGATGATTACTTTGGACGTAAAAATGCAAGGGCCATTCCGTGGATGCATGCTGCGTGACCTGGCGGATACGGGGCAGGCAGAAAAAGTCGGTTGCCTGTGGTTGTTGGCAATGGGATGGTGAACGGTAAAGGAACTCTTTACGTGATGATTTGACCGGCTGTTTAAGGGAGCGTTCTCATGGTTAGCCAGCACAAGCATGCCGAAAATAATGAACACACCGGTAATGATGTGGATGTCCTGATAATCGGTGCAGGGCTGTCGGGTATCGGCATGGCCTGTCATCTTGGCAAGGATTGCCCGGACCAGCGTTTTGCTATTGTTGAGCGGCGCAAGGCCATGGGAGGAACCTGGGATCTGTTCCGTTATCCGGGGATTCGTTCCGATTCTGATATGTTCAGTTTTGGCTATGGTTTTCGTCCCTGGAATGAATTGAAAGTGTTGGCCGACGGGCCCTCCATTCGTCATTATATTCATGAAACGGCGGACGCCTTTGGGGTCACAGAGCATATCCGCTATGGCCTGAAAACTACCTCGGCGGACTGGTCGGAAAAGGATCAGCGCTGGACAGTGACAGTAACCCATGAAGATAGTGGAGAAACCGAGACGTTCACCGCCCGGTTTATGGTTGGCTGCACCGGTTATTACAATTACGACAAGGGCTATTTACCTGATTTTCCAGGCATGGATCGCTTCAAGGGGCGCTGTGTCCATCCTCAACAATGGCCGGAGGATCTGGATTACAAGGATAAAAAAGTGGTGGTGATTGGTAGTGGTGCCACGGCCGTTACACTGGTTCCCTCCATGGCGGAGGAAACCGCTCATATCACCATGCTGCAGCGTTCACCTTCCTATATTTTTTCCATTCCCGGCCATGACAAATTATCCGAACTGCTGGATGCGGTGCTGCCTTCGGACTGGGTGTTTGGTATGGCACGGTGGCGCAATATCAAGCTGCAGCGCCTGATTTATAAAGCGTCAAAAAAATACCCGAAATTTATGCGCAAACTGCTGTTGTCCAACGTCAAGCGGCATGTGGGCGATGGCGTGGATATGGCCCATTTCAGCCCTTCTTATATGCCCTGGGACGAGCGCCTGTGCGCGGTGCCGGATGCGGATCTGTTCAAGGACCTGCGCGATGGCAAGGCGACCATTGTCACCGATCATATCGAGACCTTTACGGAAAATGGCATCCTGTTGAAATCCGGGCGGGAGCTGGAAGCGGACATTATTGTTACCGCCACCGGGCTGAATCTTCAGGTGCTTGGCGGCATGACGTTATCGGTTGATGGTGCGCCGCTGGATGTGAGTCAGCGCATGACTTACAAAGGCGTGCTGATGGAGGGAGTGCCCAACATGGCCTGGGTGTTCGGGTATACCAATGCGTCCTGGACGCTCAAGGCCGATCTGGCTGCTGCCTACGTGTGCCGGCTGCTCAATTATCTGCAAGAAAACCGGCTTGCTGTGGTGACGCCCCGGGCCGAATGCGCGCAATCGCAGCAGGACCATTCCATCATGGATGCGCTGGGGTCCGGTTATGTACAACGCGCCAGCCATTTGTTGCCTCGGCAGGGCCAGGGGCATCCGTGGAAAGTGATGAACCATTATGCCTATGACAGGCATATGCTGCTGGAAGAACCAGTGGAAGACGGGTTTCTGGCGTTTTCCTGAATGGTGAGCGTGCGAGTTTAGAAACCAAAAAATCACTCACGGCTTTGCCTTTCGCAAATCGAAACTCGTTGCTGCCTTTCACCCGCAACATTTTTTGAATTTCTTGCCGCTGCCACAGGGGCAGGGATCATTTCTGCCGGGCTTTAAGGTTGTTACCGAGGGGGTTCCGTCCAGGTAATACCAGTGGCCATTTTCCTTCACAAACCGCGAGCGTTCTTCCAGCACACCCAGGCCGTGACGGTCCTTGCTGGTGGCGCGAAAATGAACCCAGCCGGTATCGCCCTCTTCATCGCTGGCAATGATCGCCAGCGCCAGCCACTGCTGATCGTCATCCAAATCCAGCCCGGCAGGGCGTTGGCTCAGGTGCCAGCTCTGTGCAATGTAATCGGTATTTTTTAAGGCAAAGGCGCAAAACCGTGAGCGCATCAACGCTTCCGGTGACGCGGCGGGCTTGCCCTGATGCAGGGGTTGGCAACAGTGGGCGTAATCCAGGCCGGACTGGCAGGGGCAGGCAGTCATGGGGGTCTCCGCGGAAGCAATCAACAAAAGCGATCAAACAGGGCCAGCAGGTCCTGGCGTCGTTGAGGCAAATTCTCTCCCCTTGGGTCATTCAGTACCAGTGCATTCATGGCGCCATTGAGTAGCTCCGCGAGCCCTTCGGCGCTGCCAGCAAAGTGCAGGGCGCCTTCCGCCATGGCTTCGCGAATGCCCTCGCGCAACAGCGGGAAACTGTAACGCTCATCCAGGGCCCGCCAGCGTTGCTGACCCAGTACCGAGGGAGCTTCGACCACCAGGATGCGCCGCACATTGTCCCGGGCCATGAAATCCACCCAGGCCAGGCTGCCGGCCTTGAGGGTGGCCAGGCTGCCGCGTTGGCCGTCCACGGCTTTCTCAATGGCAGCCATGGCTTCCTGGCTGAGCAGATCACAGACCGCTTCGAACAGCTCTGCCTTGTTGCGGAAATGGTGATACATGGCGCCACGGGTGACCCCGGCGCCGGACAGAATGGTGTCCGTGCTGGTGTCGGCGTAGCCCTGTTCGGCAAACAGGTGGCGGGCGGCATTGATCAGGCAGCCGCGGGTCTGGGCGCGGCGCTGTGCATTGGTGGCCATGGTTTTCCTCTTTTGGTTGACAAACAGACTATCAGTTTGTTTTTATTTTCTCAAAGCAGACTGCCTGTCTGTTTTTTTACAAGGAGGTATCAGATGAAAATCAGCGACCGCTACCCCATCGTGGTCACCGACCACAAGGTGGCCTGCCGGGATTTCTGGCAGCGGCATTTCGGGCTGGATGTGCTGTTCGACAGCGACTGGTTTGTGCTGCTGGGCAATGAGCAGCAGGGCAGCG
>NZ_LWEZ01001186.1:0-671 GCF_001634945.1 Alcanivorax sp. HI0044 | reverse complement strand
GCAGGGCGCCTTTGGCATAATCCGACAACACCAGCGCACCGCAATGGGCTAACTGCTGCTTAACCTGCTCGGCAAAAGGCGCCGGATCCTGGCTGTGGAACGCCTCTTCAAAATCCAGCCGTAGCAGTTGTTGCTGACGACTAATCACCCGCAATTTGGTAATAGTGGGCAACCCGTCCACTTTCTGAAAATGGCAACCCACTTCCGCCGCCGCCAGCCGCTCTTCCAGAATCGAGGCCGCTTCATCGCGGCCCGTCACCCCAACCAGCTCTGCACGGGCGCCCAGGGCGGCCATGTTCAATGCCACGTTGGCGGCACCACCGGGGCGATCTTCCAGCTCGGTAACGCGCACCACCGGCACCGGCGCTTCCGGCGAAATACGGCCGGTGGGGCCGTGCCAGTAACGATCAAGCATGACATCGCCAGCCACCAGAACGCGGGCCTGGGCAAAAGAAGGAATTTGCGGGTTTTGCATCAATGTCTCCAAAAGACAACAGAGCCGAATTGCCCGCAATTGTAGCATAGCGGTGGAGGCAAAAAGGTTCTGACAGTACACTCCCGGCACGCCACTGCCTGCTGACCGGGCACAACCATTACGCATCGCCACGCTGTCAGGGTATCATTCAGCAACCCTTGGCCAATTTAGGAGCAACAGGACACGCTATGCCGCC